>NZ_JNJN01000055.1 GCF_000701665.1 Agathobaculum desmolans ATCC 43058
CCGAAATGTACTATCTGCAAACGTTCAAGGACGAGAAATCCCTTCGCTCGGCCATTTAGAAATACATCCATTTCTACAACTACGAGCGTTTCCAGGAGCGCTTTGAAACCCGCACTCCGATGGAAGTCCGCACGGAGGCATTAAACTCCGATACTCCTGCACTGTATCCCATTCCTGAAAATAAGCGTATTCAAAAATACAAAGAAAAGTTCGCTGCATAAACAAGCTCACCGTTCCCGAAAAAGGAAACGGCGAGCATAACCGCACTATATTTTATTTATTTCTCCGGTCTACCTTGACTGGGGCGGATCACAATCATACAGCCTGGCTTTTTTGTTTTTTGCGGATATCAGTCCTTGTAAAATGCAGAGAAGCCCTTATATGCCATATACAGGTCAAGCTTGGCGATCTGTTCGAACGGCGCGTGCATGGACAGTACAGGCACGCCCGCATCCACCGTATCAATGTTGCGGTTGGCCAGATACATCGCCACCGTGCCGCCGCCGCCCTGATCGACACGGCCGAGTTGTCCGGTCTGCCAGACCACACCCGCCTTGTCAAAAATGCAGCGGATGCGTGCCATCAGCTCAGCCGTTGCATCGCTTGTGCCGCTTTTGCCGCGCGCACCCGTGTATTTGACCAATGCAAAGCCGCAGTTGGCGCGTGCATCATTGCGCTTTTCGGATACTTCGGGAAAATTGGGGTCAAAAGCGTTGCACACATCGGCGGAAAGGCACATCGAGTGGGCAAAGCATTCCTCCATACTGACCTGCTGTGCACGGCAAAGGCCGTCCATAAAATATTCAAACGCGTGGGACTGCATACCGGTCACACCGTCCGAGCCGGTCTCCTCCTTATCCACCAGCAGGCAGACGCAGGTATGCGCGGGCGCAGTTTTGAGATCGAGCAGCGCGGTTGCCGCGGTATACGAGCAAACGCGGTCATCGTGTCCGTACGAGCCGATAAATGAGCGATCAAAGCCGATATCACATGCCGGGAAAGCGGGAACGCAGCACAGCTCGGCGGAAAGAAAATCCGCTTCGACCATGCCGTACTGCTTATGCAGGTATTCCATCACGGCAAGCTTTATCTTTTCGCTGCATTTTTCATCCAGCGTTTCGCTCGGCACCGAGCCGACCAGAATGTTCAGCCCCTCGCCCTTGATGACCTCGGTCGCCTTTTTGGTCATCTGCTCGGAAGCAAGGTGCGGCAGCAGGTCGGTGATGACGAACTTGGGGTCCTCCGGCTTGTCACCGATGCGCACATCAACGGATTTGACCTGCCCGTTGTGGCACACGCAAACCACGCCGCGCAGCTCGAGGGGGATGGCCGTCCACTGGTATTTTTTGATGCCTCCATAGTAATGGGTTTTGAAAAAGGCCATGCCGTTATCCTCATACAGCGGCACCGTGCGGATATCCACACGCGGCGCGTCCAGATGGGCGGCGGTCAGGCGCACGCCGTCCGCAAGGCTTTTTTTGCCGATGACCGCCAGCGTGATGCCCTTGCCGCGGTTGACAAAGTAGACCTTATCGCCGGGCTTTGCGGCATCGCCGGGCGTCCATGCGCGGAAGCCTTTATCCTCGGCCAGACGGACGATTTCACGCACTGCGTCGCGCTCGGTCTTACCCTCGTTCAAAAACTGCTTGTAGCCCTCGGCATAGGTCTGGATATTCTTTTTGTCACTGCCGGTCAGTTTGTCAAAACCGGTTTTCTTGTCATAAAAAAGTTGTTCAGAAGTCATTTTTCTTCTCCTTTGCGCAAAATGGTATATAAAGCATCGGTGTCCCGCCAAAGTGCGGAAAGATCGCCGTTATTTTCCAGAATATGATCGCAGCGGGTACGGTAAAAGCCGTCCTCCGGCTGCGCGGCAATGCGGGCGCGCGCCGCCGCTTCACCGATGCCGTCCCGCGCCATGACGCGCTGCACGCGGATCTCCGGGTCAGCCAGTACGCCGATGACCTGTTCGCATAGGTCGTTCATCCCTGCTTCAAACAGGGTCGGCGCGTCGTACAGCACGATCGGACAATCGCCCTGCGTGCGAATTGCCGCCAGCGAGGCCGCGCGGATATAGGGTACGGTGATTTGGTTCAGGGTTTGCAGCTTTTCCGGGTCGGAAAAGACGATCGCCGCCAGTTTGGGGCGGTCGAGCCGGCCGTCCGCATCCAGTACGCCGCCGAACGCGGCATCGAGCGCCGCGAGCATCGTGCGGTCGTGTGCACACAGGTCGCGGTAAACCGCATCCGCATCTACCCAGCCCGCGCCGAGCGCCTGCATCCGCGCCGCCACAGTGCCCTTGCCCGTGCCGCTGCCGCCGGTCAGACCGATGATTTTCATAGTATCTCACAACCTTTGTCAGGATATCCGAAAGGAATCGCGCGGAGGAAGCACTTACACCTCCACCACCGAAAACCCTGCCGCTTTTTTGATGCGGTTGGCAACAGCCAGCCCCAGTCCCTCATCCGAGGGGCACTGTGCCCAGATCCGGGTCACATCTGTATCGTCAAATGCCCGCAGGCGGTCGAACACTTCACGCGCCTGTGCGGCAAGATCAAATTGGGAACCAAAGCATTCCACCACACAGGTGGGGAAATATGACCGGTATTCATCAAAACATAGCACACCGGTGGGGCCATTGATCTGCTTTTGAATGTATTCTGCCGTGCGTTGTGGATCACCACGCACAACCGTAACGGGCGCCTTGGGCGCATAATGCCGGTATTTCATGCCGGGGGCAGATACGCGCACCTCATCCCCGATTTTTTCGTACAGGGCACGATCCACTTCAACCTCACCCAGTACGGCGCGAAGCTGCTCGAGTGTGATGCCGCCCGGCCGCAGCAGGCGCGGTTTATCCAGTGCAAGCGTGATGACGGTGGATTCCACTCCTACGCCGCACGGGCCGCCGTCCAGAATTGCGGCGATTTTGCCGTCCATATCGCGCAAAACGTGCTCCGCTGTGGTGGTGGAGGGGCGTCCCGACGTATTGGCCGAGGGCGCTGCCAGCGGCACGCCTGCGGCACGGATCAAATCACGCGCCAATGGGTGCGCAGGCAGACGAATGCCGACCGTGTCCAGACCGCACGACACCTCCTGCGGGATGCAGTCCCCCTTGGGGACGATCATGGTCAGCGGGCCGGGCCAAAATGCCTTCGCCAGCGCTTTGGCCTGCGGCGGAACAGCGGGGCACAGCTCGTAGATCCGGTCAAAATCCGCAATGTGAACGATCAGCGGGTTATCCTGCGGACGTCCCTTTGCACGAAAGATTTTTGCCACTGCTTCCCCATTTAGGGCGTTTGCAGCCAGCCCGTATACGGTTTCTGTGGGCATACCCACCACTTCACCCTGTTTTATCAGGGATGCGGCGGTATTTACCGCATTTTTATCATTTTGTGGGGAAAGCATTATTGTTTTCATGTTTTACACTTCCATCAGTGGGGAATAAAATTGATAATGGGAGATCGGGCAGATTCAGCCCTCGGCCTGTCGGCGCAGCTTTTCCGCCGTGTCGGCCGCGATCAGTGCGTCGAGGATCTCATCCATATCGCCGTTCATAAACTGGTCGAGCTTGTAGATCGTCAGCTTGATGCGGTGGTCGGACACGCGGTTTTCCGGAAAGTTATAGGTACGGATGCGCTCCGACCGGTCACCTGTTCCAACCTGGCTTCTGCGGTCGGCGGCGATGGCGGCCTGCTGTTTTTCAACCTCTGCCTCATACAGACGGCTGCGCAGCACGCGCATGGCCTTATCCTTGTTTTTGTGCTGGCTGCGCTCATCCTGACATTCCACAACTGTTCCGGTGGGCAGGTGCGTGATGCGGATCGCGGAGGAGGTTTTGTTGATATGCTGGCCGCCCGCGCCCGAGGAACGGAAGGTATCGATGCGCAGGTCGTTTGGGTCAAGGTAAAAATCCACCTCTTCGGCTTCGGGCAGCACCGCAACTGTGGTGGTCGAGGTATGCACGCGCCCCTGCGATTCGGTTTCGGGTACGCGCTGCACCCGATGTACGCCCGACTCAAACTTTAAGCGGGAATACACCTTATCCCCGGCCACGCGGAACACCACTTCTTTCAGCCCTCCCAGCTCGGTTTCGGATTTGCTCATCACTTCGGTCTGCCAGCCGCGTTTATCTGCATACATGGTGTACATCCGGTACAGGTCGGCGGCAAACAGGGCGGATTCTTCGCCGCCCGCGCCGCCGCGGATCTCGACAAAAATGTTCTTATCGTCATTCGGGTCGCGGGGCAGCAGCAGGATCTTCAGCTCGTCCTCCAGCCGTGCCAGATCGGCCTTGGCCTGTGTAAGCTCTTCCTGCGCCAGCTCCTTCATATCCGGATCGGACAGCAGCTCCAGCGCTTCCCGCTGCGCCTGCTGCGCCGCTCCGTAGGCGCGGAAAGCCGCGACGATCGGCTCAAGTTCGTTGCGCTCCTTGAGCAGCTTTGCGGCGCGGTCCGGGTCGTCATACAGCCCGGGTTCGGATAAACGCATCTCCAGCTCATCCAGCCGCGCGGCGAGCGATTTCAGTTTTTCAAACATAAGCATTTCTTTCCTTTGGTGGGTGGTTTGGCACAGGGTGGATGGTCAGGCGCATGTATTCACCACCATCGTCCGGTCAGCATCAGGCCCAGAATGGAGCAGTATTCCCGGCAGCGCACGCTTACCCATTGCCCCGGATAAGGCGTCGGCGCAGGAATACCGGAGGGCGTCAGTCCGGTGCTGCGCTGCATCAGGCGGCAGGCGCGCGCCAAATGGTAATCGTTTGTGATAATGCAAAAATCAACCGCTTTTTCCGCATATTCTTCGCCATATCCCTGCGCCAGCAGGTCATGATAGACCAGCTCCTGTGCATAGCGCAGGTTTTCAATCGTATTGGTGGATTGTTGTTCTAACAGCAGCCGTTCGGGAGCGATGCCCTGCGCGGTTATATAGCGGAACATGGCTTGCGCCTCGGTACACGGTTCGTTGCTGCCCTGTCCGCCGCTGAGCACCGCTTTGCTTTCCGGGTGGGTGCGCAGCGCGGCAACGGCTGTGTCACACCGGGCCGCCAAGGCGGCGGAGGGCTGTCCGTCCGGATTGACCCGCGCCCCAAGCACCAGATAATACCTGTGTGCAGGCAGGGATGCCGTATCGTTTGCAGCAGTATGCACGCCGATCACGCCGATCTGGATCACTGTGAACGACAGCACCACCAGTCCGAACAGCACCCGCCCCAAAACGGACAGCGCTGCGCAGATCCGGCATTGTCTGCGCTTGCCGAGTACATACCATTCCCCCGCGCAGCCAACGGCAAGCGCAAGGAAAAATATACCGCCGAACCGTGACGGCGCCCACGGCAGCTGCACCGCGCCCCCCAGCGCAAACAGCATAGCCAGTCCCATCCATACCTTTCGTTCGTTCATTGCAGTTCCTCCAGTTCGGCTGCAACGGCCTCCCATTCGTCCATTTTGGCGGTGAGCGCCTCATCGCAGGTTTCCTTTTCACCCATCAGCTCCAGCAGGCGGGCAGAATCCGAGGAGGCTTGGATCATCTGTTGTTCCAGATCGGCAGACTGGGTTTCCAGCTGCGCGATCTCACGTTCGAGTGTATTTAGCTGCTTTTGCAGGTTTTTGGTGCCGCCCGTGCGTTTGGGTTTGGCGGGCGGCGGGGGCACATCGTCCAAAGTGGGCGCTGCCGGCTTTTGTTTTTTCGGGATGGGCGCAGGATCGGCTGTGGGCAGTGTGCCGCCGCCCTTGGCGCGCCAGTCCAGAAAGGCGCTGTACGAGCCGATGAAGTCGATCAGCCGTCCGTCTTCCAGATACAGCACGCGCGTGGCGAACCGTTCGACAAAGTATCGGTCGTGCGATACAAACAGCAGCGTGCCGTCAAACGCTTCGACCGCTTCCTCGATCCATTCGCGGGAGGCCAGATCCAGATGGTTGGTCGGCTCGTCCAGAATGAGGAAGTTGAGCGGATCGTACATCAATTCGCACAGGCGCAGGCGGCTCTTTTCGCCGCCGGACAGCATGGAAACGGTTTTCATCTGCTGTTCCCCCGTGAACTGGAAGGAACCCAGCCGGTTGCGTGCTACCTGCATGGATACGTTTTTGTCGTAGATCAGCGTGTCGATCAGGTTGCGCTGCGGGTTGGCAAAGTACACCTGCTGCGGCAGATAAGCCGGTTTCAGCCCAACGCCCTTGCGGATCACACCGGTATCCGCCTGTTCCTCTCCCAGCAGGAGCTTGAGCAGCGTGGTTTTGCCCGCGCCGTTTGCGCCCAGCAGGGCGACGCGCTCACGGTTGCGGATCTGGAAGTTGATATCGTGTAATATTTCCCGTCCGTCATAACTCTTTGTAATATCCCGCACCTTAAGAACATCCTCGGTCTCATAATTCGGGTCGCCGAAGGTGACGGTCATCTTTTTATCCTTTTTCGGGCGGTCGGTGACGGTCATGCGCGCGATGCGCTTTTCAATGGATGCGGCGCGCTTGGCCAAATGCTCGGTGCCGTGCTCGTGCATGATCCGCGCCACGGCTTCCAGCCGCTTTTTCTCGGCCAGCTCGTGTTCATGGTGTTTTAGCTGCTCCTCGCGGCGGCGTTCGCGCTCGACCGCATAGTAGGAATAGTTGCCGCTGTAAAAATCGCAGGTGCAGTCGTGTATCTCGATCACGCGGTCGCAGCACTGGTCAATGAACCAGCGGTCGTGCGAAATGATGAGCACGGTGCCGCGGTAGCCTTCCAGATAACGGCCCAGCCAGTCAACGGCATCCATATCCAGATGGTTGGTCGGCTCGTCCAGCAGCAGTACATCGGTTTGCTCCAAAATAATGCGCGCCAGATTGATGCGTGTTTTTTCGCCGCCGGAGAGCAGCGCAAACCGCTGTGCACGCATTTCCGCGGGAATCTCCAAGCCGTTGCACACGCGGTCGATCTCATAATCCCGGTTATAGCCGCCCAGTGCATCCAGCCGTGTTTCAAGCAGTGCATAGCGTCGGAGCAGCGAATCATCATCCGGACGGCGGGTCATTTCGTCGGTCAGCTCGTCCATGGCGGCAATGATCTCATCGGATTCGTGGAAGGCCAGCCGCAGGATGTCTTCCACCGTAGATTCCGTCGGAAAATCCGGCATCTGGTCGATCACGCCCGCCGTGCGGCCCTGCCCGATCGAAACATGGCCGCTGTCATAGGGCAGGCGGCCGGTCAGGATATGAAGGAGCGTGGTCTTACCCGCGCCGTTCGCGCCCAGAATGGCAACCTTTTCGCCCGGCTGCACGTCAAAGGTGATGTCCTGCAAAATCAGCTTATCACCATAGTATTTGGTCAGGTTTTGTACAGAAATGTCAGCCACGTCAAACGGGCTCCTTTCAGTGTATTGATAATCAAAATTATTATAACACAATTTGATAGGCGGGAAAACCCCTGAAAACGTACAGATTTCGCCGCCTGCGCGGCGGGCGCACAAGAGGGGAAATTCCCCTCTTGTGAATCACCCCTTTGATTGCTCGGACGGCGCACGATTTGCTGCCGCAAATCTCCCCCTATCGGGACCGCTGCGAAAATACGGGAGCCTTACGGGAGGCCGGTTCGCATAGCAGCTCGGGATAGAAGAATTTATTAGGTCGGTGCAATCTTTCTCCCCTTGGGGTGCGGAAAGGCAGGCTTTGTCTTATTCGGTAAACGGGCGGAAACCGTTTGGCGTTACCCGGCTTTACGCGCGCAGCGCGTCCTGAAGGAAGGGGAGGAGATTGACAAGAGGAGGGGGAACATGAGGTTCCCCTTCCTCTTGCCCGCCCGCGCCGCGCAGGCGCAGCGCATCCCGCCCGCCGCAGCGGGCGAAATCCCCCGTGCACCGGGGAATGTGCGCTTTCTCAACAGAAACGTACACCCGCACACATGGGGAAGTGCACTTTTTCGTAACAGGAAAAGCTACACCGTGCAGGCGCAGTGCAGCCCGTAGGAAGCAAGCCCGCCCGCGCCGCGCGTGCGGCATCGTTCCCGCCGCCCGCAGGCGGCGAACTCCCCCGAGCATTGGGGAAGCACGCATCGGGTGATCGAAAAAAATCTGTATTTTTGCACTAAAAAGAGGAGGGGATTCCCTCCTCTGTGTTTGCTCTGTGCAAAATATAGATGCTGTCCCGCTTAATACCGCATCAGCGGAATTTGATTTGGTTGGGTTTCTTCAATGGGCAGCAGCATTGCGGTAATATCCGGGCGTGTGGTTTCAATAAAATTCACGCCTTTTTGGATGAGCGCGGAAAGCGTGCCTTCGTGCTCAGTCGGCAGGCTCATGGTAAACAGACCGGCCTGCCGGCAGGTATGGATCAGCTTGGGGGTGAGGTCGGCCGGTGCAGCCCGCAGACCGAACAGACCGGTCGTATGCGCGGCGTTGACCAGTGCATCAATATTATCCGGCAGTGCAGGCAGCTCGCCCATGATATGCAGATCCGGATTGGCTACGGCAATGCGTGCGGCTTCGACCAGCCCCAGCCCGACAAATATCGTATCATCCAGATAATTGGCGTGGCGCAGGGTCATGCGAAGCTGCGGCAGCAGCGTTTGATTATGTACCGTGATTGCGATTTTGGCCCGGCAGGTACGCGCCAGCTCAATGGCCTGTCCGGCCGGGACGAGCTGCGGTGCAACCTGATGCAGCTCGGCATAGCTGTAATCGGCTATGTTCATCTGCGTGCCGTCGGGCGAAAGGCAGTATCCATCGGACGCAAGCACGGCAATGCCGTCCGCCGTCATATCGACGGACAGACAGCAGCCCTTTGCGCCTTCTTCATTGCCTGCAAGGATGGATTCCAGCCCGTCCCGTTCGGTATCCATACAGCCGACCGAGGACAGGATGAATACATCTTTATTGGTATAATACAATACCGATCTCCCTCTTTCCGGTTACAGGGTCTCGGGCGCCTCGTATTCCACGCCCATCGTATCGACGGTAACGGCCTTCATCTTCTGCTCTTCACGCGGGCGGTCATGCCAATCGCGCTTGGTGCTTACAATGGCGTCCACCACATCCATGCCCTCGGTCACCATGCCGAAGGAGGCATACTGCCCATCCAGATGCGGGGAATCCTCGGTCATGATGAAAAACTGGCTGCCGGCGGAATCCGGCGCCATGGTACGCGCCATGGAAAGCACGCCGCGGGTGTGGTTCAGATCATTCTGGAAGCCGTTTGCGGTAAATTCGCCGCGGATCTCGTAGCCCGGGCCGCCCATGCCGGTGCCGTCCGGGTCGCCGCCCTGAATCATAAAGCCCGGGATCACACGGTGGAAGATCGTACCGTTATAAAATCCCTTTTGGATTAGGGAGATAAAGTTGCGTACCGTGTTCGGCGCTACCTCGGGATACAGCTCCGCGCGGATGATACCGCCGTTTTCCATTTCAATCGTTACGATTGGGTTGCTCATGTTCTATCACTCCATTACTGTTCGGTAAAATATCTGTATATAATTATATGATACCAAATTTCACCGCAAACGGCAAGGGATGTTTACACAACTCCGGTTTGCAAAATTTCCGGCGGGGCAACAGTGGGTGTGTCTGTCGATTTCCCCGTGTTCCTGGGATTCATCCACTTTATACACAGGTCTTTCCACAGCCTATATGGGGATAACCTTGTGTATAAAGTGGATAACTTTCTGTATTGCCCGCAAAACATTCGCCTGTAACGGTCATTTTTCCTTTACATATAGTAATATCCATGACAGAAAACGGAAGGTGGATAAACGGCCAGTGATTGGGGAAAACTGCTTGGAAACAGGGTTGATTATACAAGGAGGATCGCTATGTCTGAAGAAAATCCGTCTATTCCGGCGCCGGAGCAAAGTGCCATTGCCGAAACCGGCTCGATCACCGCACGTTCGGCGCGCGGCACGGTGCACTGCATTACAATCGTTGGGCAGATCGAGGGGCATATGGAGCTGCCTGCACAGAACAAAACCACCAAATACGAGCATCTGATCCCGCAGATCACGGCGGTTGAGCAGGATGATGAGATTGATGGCCTGCTGATCCTGCTCAACACGGTCGGCGGTGATGTGGAAGCCGGCCTTGCCATTGCCGAACTGATTGCGGGTATGCGCAAACCGACGGTTTCGCTGGTGCTTGGCGGCGGGCACTCGATCGGCGTGCCGCTGGCGGTTGCGGCGAAAAAGAGTTTTATTGCTCCGTCAGCCGCCATGACTATTCATCCCGTGCGCATGAACGGCACGATCATTGCCGTGCCGCAGGCTTTTGCATATCTGGGTAAAATTCAGGAACGTATTGTGGATTTTATCACGACGCATTCCTCCATTTCCGCTGACCGGCTGCTGCAGCTCATGCGTGAGACCGGACAGCTCACTGCGGATGTGGGCACGGTGATTTCGGGTAAACAGGCGGTGGCGCTCGGGCTGATCGATGCGGTCGGTACGTTGGCAGATGCGCTGGATGCCCTGTATGCTATGATCGCGGACCGCCGCAGCACGGCATCCGCTCCAAGGGAGTGAAACCGGAACAGGAGAGCTGCCGCGGACGCTGTCTCCGGCGGCTCGTTCTTTGTTTTGCCGATGGACAGGCGAAAAAAAGGCCCCGTCATCCGACAGGACCCTTTAATTCCAAATTTCCATAGATTCTCTTTTCCCAACAGGATATTTCCCGCTGTTCTATATTTTTTTACGCAGTTGATATGTTATATCCTTCGCGATTCCGGAGTAAACGACCTGTTTCCTCGCTTCGCCTCATCGGATATGCTTTTATAAAGCCTTCCCTGCGTATGAACGGAACACCGCTGCTTTTCCGATCCGTCTTCCCTGTAAAACATTCCGCACGGTCTTTCGGGATTTTTGCTGCCGGTTCGGGAAAACAGGTTCCGATGCGCTTCTGACGATAATCGTGATAGAAACGGCTTTTTTCCTTGTCCTGCGTTCACGGGTACCCGCGCGACTGGGTTCGTTTTGGTAATGAACACATTCGGTTGGTTACCTGATACTTACATTCGGAACTCTATATCAATTTTGGATGTGTCATTTTTTCGGCGGGTCATTCGTTTGATGCTGTTTCCTGCACGGCCCGTACCGCTTTCAGCAAGTTTTGATATCATCGCCAGCTTGTGCTCCGGTACGCTTGTCGCCGCATCATACTCATCAGTATGCCCATCGGCCAAAGGATGCGCACTATTTTTGGCGTTTTGCAGGTATCATACGGAACGTATATTTGTTTCGCCGACACATCATACGGTTTAGAATTCTGTCATGCCATCGAACCTTGCTTTCCTGCTGCCTCGATCCGCTTGCATCGTTCAGTATGTATTACGGATAATGTTCAGTGTACGAGGATAGCTTCCTCAAAGGTGCCGTTCCTACTTTGTCAGAAGCCGATCGCGCTTTTCAGGCGGTTCGTTGTTGCGATTGGGAACTCGCTTATTTTTATAGCTATCACCTTGATCGTTTCGGTTACAGCGCCGCGGCGAGCCCCGCGAACCAACAGGACGTTTCTTCTGTTACCATTGGACTCACCCCTTTCGGTAAAATTGCAGCCGTTCGGTTCGGCCTGCGTTGCGGAAAAGAACTTGGGTTTCGCCATTTGCAAAGCCCCTGCTTTGCTTCCCTTTGGTGTTTGCCCTTATCTTTTCTGTAACATTATAATATCATCAACATTGCACAACGTCAAGGGTAAAATTGCGTTTTTTCATGGTAATTTTGCACTAAAAAAAATCGTGTTTTTCAGCGATTTCCCTCTTTCCCATATGGCACGGATTTGCTATAATGGTATTGTTGGGTGCGCTGTAAGCATCCGGCAGCAATGCAGGTAGAATCAATGCGTGTGGGGGGTCTGTTACAGACTCCCCCTTTTTGAAGGAGGTTATCATACCAATGGATATTTTCAGCTTCTATATGCCCACCCGCCTGTTTTTCGGCAATGGGGCGGTTAAAAAGCTGGCGCGGGCACGCCTGCCCGAAGGCCGCGGCCTGATCATCACGGGCGGCACATCCACCACCCGTTTGGGCTATGTGCAGAAGGTTGCGGATGCGCTGGCACAGGCCGGTCACGAAACACTTGTATATAATAAGGTACAGCCTAATCCTACGATCGAAGGCGTGCGCGAATGCGCTGCGCTGTGCCGGGCGGAGCAGATCTCGTTTGTTGTCGGTCTGGGCGGCGGCTCGTCGATCGATACCGCCAAGGCGGTTGCCATTATGGCCACGAACGACGGCGACTGGTGGGACTATATCCACGGTGGCTCGGGCGGCGGCAAGCGCATGGAAAAGGACGGTCTGCCGATCGTTGCGATCCCGACGACTGCGGGCACCGGCACCGAGGCCGACCCCTTCACCGTTATCACCAACGGCGAGGAAAAAATCGGCGGCGGCGGGGAAAAGTGCTTCCCGGCGATCTCGATCGTCGATCCGGACTTTATGATGACCGTGCCGCCGCATCTGACGGCGTATCAGGGCTTCGACGCCTTTTTCCATGCGGCGGAAGGCTATCTCGCCACGACCGCGAACCCGATGAGCGAAATGTTTTCGCTTAAGGCTATCGAGCTGATCGACCGCTCGCTGCCCGCTGCTGTGGCGGACGGCAGCAATGCCGATGCCCGTGCGGATGTGGCGCTGGCCAACACGCTGGCCGGTTTTGTCGAAACGCTGTCGAGCTGCTCGGGCGAGCATGCGATCGAGCACGCGCTGAGCGCATATCATCCCGAGCTGCCGCACGGCGCCGGACTGATCATCATTTCGCGCGCCTATTGGAGCCGCTTCTGCGAATGTGCGGGCGACCGTCTGATCGCCATTGCGCGTGCGCTCGGCCGCAAGGATGCGGACAAGCCCGAGGATTTCCTCGATGCACTGACCGAGCTGCAGCAGCGCTGCAAGGTGGACGACCTGCGCCTGTCCGGCTACGGTGTGCAGCCGGAAGAGTTTGAAAAAATTGCGGATAATGCCGTCGGTACGATGGGCGGCCTGTTCCGCGTCGATCCGCGCCCGCTCTCCCGTGAGGAGATCGTCGGCATCATCGCGGACAGCTACCGCTGATTTTTGAGACTGCGAATCGCGCCCTTCGGGCACAATTCTCCGTCGTCTTGTATAAAAACCCACGCACACAAGGTGAATTGCTGCGCAGCAGCAAGAGAGGGTGGCCTGAGCCAGGTCGCGGGTTTTTATGAAAATGGCAGCTTGCTGCCATTTTCTATTGTACACGCGCTGCGGCGCGAAGGATTTTTCATAAGTGAAAGGGTGCGCCTTGGCGCACCCTTTGCTCAGCTTATTGAAAAAGTATTCTATCGCCGTACGGCGGCGGAATGAGGTCAGAGTCCTACGGGCTGATACCTTGAGAGAGAAAAAATTTCTATACAGAAAGTTTTTCGACAGTCTCAGCGGATCGGCAGCATTTTTCCGGTCTCGAAGGATTCCTTGCAGCGGTAAGCCGCTTCGGATACCGCGGTGCCGTCGTATACGGTCAGGTCGCCCGGCTTGGTGCCTGCGCGCACATGGCCGGTGAAGGCAACCATTTCTGCCACAAAGGCTTCGTGCCAGCGGCTCATAAAGTCCGGATAGTATTCCTCGCGCGAGCCGTGCTCGTCCACGATGTTGAGCAGGTTCTTTGCGCCGACATTGGCAATGCGCAGCGTGCCGTGCGTGCCGATGATCTCGGTTTCCACGTTGGAGCCGGCTGCATGGGTGCGGTTGGTGAACATAAAGCCCATCGCGCCGTTTTCCATCTGCACGGTTGCCGCTGCGTTGTCCGCGTCGTTCAGTTCCTTGTACAGGTCAAATTCGAATACGCCGCCGATCGCCCATACATTCTTAACATCCGAACCGGTGAACCAGCGGATCAGGTCGATATCATGCACGCACATATCGAGGAACTGGCCGCCCGAATGCGGTGCGAACTTGAGAGTGGATTCGATCGTGGTGCGGGGATCCTGTGTGTAGGAACGCACGAGCACGACCTTGCCGATATCGCCGTTGTCGATCTTGCGCTTGGCTTCGGCGTAGGATTTATCAAAGCGGCGCATAAAGCCAAGCTGGAAGATTAGGTCGGGATGCGCTTCGATCACCTTTTCCGCTTCCTTGCACTGGGCTACATCCGTGCCGAGCGGTTTTTCGCAGAACACGTGCTTGCCGTGCTTCATGGCAATTTCGATCTGCTGGCAGTGCAGGAAGGAGGGGGAAACGATCACGATCGCATCCAGCTCGGGGTTTTTGCACATTTCTTCAAAATCCGTATAGGTATAGGCCACGCCCAGCTCTTCCGCTACTTCCTTAACGCGCTTTTCATCCACATCGCAGATCGCGGTCAGCTCGCAGCCCGGCACCTGGCTGGCCAGATTGCAGGCATGCTCGTAGCCCAGACGCCCCAGACCGACCGAACCGACTTTTACCGTTTTCATATACATTCTCCTTCTTGCATCCGTTGTTGCAGGCGGCACGGCGGCCGCATCGCTTATCATGATATTATTGTACTGCCCGCCGCGCAAAAAAACCAGAGCGTTCTTGCGGTTTTATCCAAAAGAAATCCCCGCGCTGTAAGGCGCGGGGCAGGCAAACTTTCGGATTCTTGCGGCAGGCGGTCACTGGTGATACACATAGGCGCGGCGGAAGGTGCGCGGCGCCATGCCGACCGCCTTGGCAAACTGTGCGTTGAAATGGCTGGGATTGTCATAGCCCACCTGCGCGGCGATCCGTGTGATGGGCAGGTCGGTTGTGATGAGCAGGGTCTGCGCTTCGCCGATGCGGCGGCGCAGCACATATTGCAGCGGGGAATATCCGGTGGCTTCCTTACACACATGGGATAAATGATAGGGGCTGATATGCAGTGCGTCCGCCATCTGCTGAAGCGAAAATTCTTCCGCGAAATGCGCGTCGATATACGTTTTGATGCTGTGGGCAACCGCGCTGCCCCCATCGGCAGCGCCGTCTGCGGCAGCAGCGCGGTATTGCTGCACCAGTGTGAGGATGGCAAGCAGCAGGTGGTGCGCACCGTCGTCGTTGCCCGCGGTCAGCTCCTCATACAGCACATCGTATAGCCGTTCCAGCCGGACGGTCTGTGCTTCGGACAGATGGCAGACCGGCGAGGCCTGCTCCGGGATCAGCGCATTTTCCCGCAGGCCGGGCACTGCCAGTCCGCCCAGCGCCAAACTCGCGGTTGCAACCGGACGGTCGGGACCGGAGGGCTCGTCGTGCACGACCCGGCTGTTGAAAATGAACAGGCAGCCGCGCGCGGCGTCATACGGTGTGCCGCCGACAAAATAGCGGCTTTCTCCCCCGCGTACCAGCACCACTTCCACCAGATCATCGTGCGCGTGCATCACGCGCGGATGTGCGGAAGCCTGCGCATCCGTGCGGCTGACCGAAAACAACCGCGGCATTTTTGCAATACCAAACGGCGGCTCATATTCCTTTTTTACAAAGCACTGTACCACCGGTTCTGCTCCCTTCTGCGCGGCTTGGCTTTGTATTCAGTATAGCACACCGGTGGGTAAAACGATAGGGGGAAACGGAAATTCCTGCTGCTGTGCCATGGGAGAACATCGGTGTAAAAATGCAGAATTTCAATGCTTTTTCATAGCAGAGTGAAAAAAATACCTGCACAAATATTTTACTAAACTTGCGAAACAGCAGGTTGAACAAGAGGTAAAAGTGCGTTATTTTGGTTTTTTGTCGGTTTTGACAAGGCGCATGGTTTGACATATTTGCAGGACTGCGGTAAAATATATGCATTATCCGCATTTGGCGGGGAGGAAAAGGGGGAGCGCAATATGACGACACAGCCGAATCACATCCGGGAAGAGCTGCTGCAGGATCTGAGTGAAAAATTTCGCCTGCACAATCAGGTCCCGCCCGATCTGTATACCCGTTACCGCATCAAGCGCGGTCTGCGCAACGCGGACGGCACCGGCGTACTGGTCGGTGCGAGCCGGTTGGGCAACGTGCACGGCTATATCGTCAACGAGGGCGAGCGCGAACCCATCGAAGGCCGCCTGACCTATCGCGGTTATAATGTATACGATCTGATCCACGGGCTGGAGCAGGAAAACCGCTTCGGGTTTGAAGAGGTCGGCTATCTGCTGATGTGCGGCGAGCTGCCCACCCGCAGCCAGCTCAGCGATTTTCAGCACACCATTGGTCTAGAGCGTGCGCTGCCGGATAATTTTACCGAGGATATGATCATGCGCGCCCCCAGCCGCGATATCATGAACAAGCTGGCCGGCGCTACCCTTGCCCTGTATTCCTACGATGCCAACCCGGATGCGACCACGGTCGAAAATATCATGCGGCAGGGCATCAGCCTGATGGCGAAATTCCCGGTCATCATTTCGCACGCTTATCAGGCCAAGCGCCGGTATTTTGACGGGGACTCCATGTTCCTGCATGTGCCCGATCCCGAGCGCTCAACGGCGGAAAACATCCTGCATCTGGTGCGGCCGGACGGACAGGTTGCGGATGATGAAGCCAAGCTGCTCGACCGCTGCCTGATCCTGCACGCCGAGCACGGCGGCGGCAACAACTCCTCATTCACGGTGCGTGTCACCTCTTCTTCGGGTACGGATACCTATTCTGCGATCGCGGCGGCGGTATCCTCGCTCAAGGGGCCGCGGCACGGCGGCGCAAACCTGCGCGTGGTGCGCCAGTTCGACGAGATGAAGGCCAATATCAGCAACTGGACGGATGAGGACGAGGTCGCGGCTTATCTGCGCAAAATCATGGACGGCGAGGCCGGCGACGGCTCGGGCCTGATTTACGGCATGGGGCACGCGATCTATACCCTGAGCGACCCGCGCGCCGTGGCGCTGAAAAAGGCGGCGCGTCCGTTGGCGGCTCGCAAGGGCTTTTCTGCGGAAATGGATCTGATCGAGCTGGTTGAAAAGCTCACGCCCGCGATCTTCCGCGAGAAAAAGGGCATTGATAAGCCGATGTGCGCCAACGTGGATATGTATTCCGGTCTGGTGTATAAAATGCTCGGGCTGCCCAAGTCGCTGTATACGCCGCTGTTTGCCACCGCGCGTATTGTCGGCTGGATGGCGCACCGGCTGGAGGAAGTGACCACCGGCGGTAAGATCATCCGCCCGGCCTATAAGCCGCTCGGCAAGCCGGTCAGATATGTCAATTTGGATGACCGTTAAAGGGTTTGTCAAACATAAACAAAAAAGCTGAGGGGTTTCCCTCAGCTTTTTTTGTTGAAAAAGTATTTTGTTATTGAGTGTAAACAATACGCGCGGCAGCGCGCATGGAATGGAAAATTGCAGCAAGCCGTAATTTTCATAAAAACCCACGCACAGGTCGTGGGTTTTTATACAAGACGACGGAGAATTGTGCCCAAAGGGCGCGATTCGCAGTCGCAAATTCTATCGAAAGCGTGGTTTCGACAGTCTCAAAAAAAGTCAGGCACAAGTTGATATGATCCTCCTAAAGTAGACCATGGAAAAAACCAAAATCTACTTTAGGAGGATTTTTTATGGGCAAAATAAAATTCACTCCAGAGAAGAAAATAGAAATCATAGAAGCGTATAAGTCGGGTAAGGTTGCCTATTCTCAATTACAAGATGTTTATGGAATGAATCGTGACGAGATATATAGATGGATATCCAAGTACGAAGCGAACGGTATTGAAGCCTTTGTAAGTGGAAACAGAAGGTATTCCAAGGAATTTAAGATTCATTGCATTGAAGAGTATCTTAGCGGAATTGGCAGTGTGGATGATATCGTAGCCAAA
>NZ_JNJN01000056.1 GCF_000701665.1 Agathobaculum desmolans ATCC 43058
AGCGTGCCGGATAGCCGCCCTCGCTGAAGAACGTGGCGTATACCTCGTTCATCGCGCCGAAGTTATTCATGTCGCTCAGGAACACCGTCGTCTTGATCACGCGATCCATTCCGACCCCTGCTTCCGCCAGGATCGCCTTGACATTCGTCAGCGATTGCCGTGTCTGCTCCGCGATCCCTTCCGGGAATGCTCCCGTCGCCGGATCGATCGGCAGTTGTCCGGATGTGATCACAAGCCCGTCCGTTGCAACGGCCTGTGCGTACGGACCGATCGCCGCCGGCGCCAGCTCCGTACTGATGACTTTCTTCATCCTTGCTCGCCTCCTTTTTCTGATATGAATTTATCACTTAAATAATATTTTGTCAAGAGGGTTTTGTGCATTTTGTACGATTGTTCAGTTTTGTTTTTCTGCTTTGTTGCAATTTTACATAGGTTTTAGCAATTTTATATAATAAATTTTTCTCTTTATTGTGATAATTTATTTTCAACTTTTTTGACAAACCATGTTTTTTTACGATATAATAAAATTACCCCAGATACAACCACTGTTTTTTGAAACGAGGTGAGCTTATGCCTACTCCCCTTTTGCAACATTATATAAAACTCACAGAATTTCTTGGATTGGCTTTGGGGCCGGACTATGAGATCGCGCTGCATGATCTCACGGATAAAAACCGTTCCATTATCGCCATTGCCAACAACCATGTGAGCGGAAGAGAGGTCGGCGCGCCGCTGACCAATGTTGCACTTCAAATCCTAATGGACAAAAGCTACGAAAAGCAGGATTACCGTCTGCATTACTGCGGTGTTTCCGCCAGCGGAAAGGAACTTCGCTCCTGTACGCAGTTTATTAAGCATAACGGCAAGCTGATCGGCATGCTGTGCATCAACTTCGATGACAGCCGCTATCAGGCTGTCAGCAGGGAAGTGCTCAAGCTGTGCCATCCGGACAGCTTTGCGAGCGACATATACCAGTCGGAAGAACCCGTCAGCACCAATGTACCGCCGCGTCCGATCCCGCCCACGACCGAAAGCTTCCATAATTCGATCGATGCGGTCGCCGGCGATGCGGTCAACCGCGAGCTGGCACACCTCGGCATTACCGCCGACCGGCTCACACCGGATGAACGGATGAAAATCATCGCCTCACTGGAAACCGGCGGTATTTTCCTGCTGAAAGGTGCAGTTAAGGACGTTGCGGATGCGCTGCATTGTTCGCAGGCCAGCGTATACCGTTACCTTTCTCAAATTAAAAAAGAGGATGTTTGACGCCTCAGCAAGATCACATTTGAAAAATGGGCGCTTTGCGCTCATTTTTCACTATTAGAACGGAGGGTTTTTTATGTTGATCCCAGTCACGGCAGTCGATCTGCCGGATTTTACCGCCGCCTGTGCACATGAGCATGTATTCGGTTCGCGCATGATCACCGCCCTGCGCGCTTATGGTCTTGGCAATCCCGATGTACGTTTTTTCCTGTGCCGGAAAGGCCGCGAACCGGCTGCCGCACTGCATCTGGCCGGCGGCGTGCTGACGATCGCGGCGGATGAACGCGCCGATCCCGCCCCCATCGCTGATCTGATCCGTGCAAACGAGGTACACGAGGTCGATACCAACTGGCCCCAGTGCACAGCCTTGCAGGCCATGCTTGGCGGCGTTACCGAAAGCTCCTATTATATGGTATACCGCGGTGGTTTAGTGGAGGAGACCTTTGATAATATGCGCCCGGGGGACCCACGCACAGTATTCGAAGTGCTGCAGCGCAGCCATGAATACTACCGCACCCATTTTGTTTTTGCGCAATGGTTTTCCGATTGGGAACAGCGCCTGTCCCGCGGCCTGTCTGAAATCTATCAGCTCGAGCACAACGGCGAAGTGGTCGGCACCGGCAGCATCCTGTCTTCGGACGATACCTGCGCGGTGATCGGCGCGGTTGCCGTCGTGCCGGAGCACCGCCATCAGGGGCTTGGTTCCTATATCAGCCGTTTTCTGGTGCAGCGGATCCAGACAATGGGCAAAACGCCGCGTCTGATCTCGGGCTACGATGAAGTAGCTGAGCTGTACCGACAGATCGGCTTTGCCCCCTGCGGCCGGTGGGGCGAACTTTACTTAAACAGCTAAGCCAAAGCGTTTTCACGGCCGCGCGCCGTCTGCACTGTCATTTCATATTTTACATACTGGAGGTTTTTTATCATGCGGTATATCGATTTGCGAAGCGATACGGTCACCCAGCCGACACAGGCCATGCGCGATGCCATGGCACATGCGCCGGTAGGCGACGATGTATTTCAGGATGATCCAACCATCAACGAGCTGGAGACCTACGCAGCCCAACTGCTCGGCAAGGAAGCCGCCCTGTTCGTCACCTCAGGCATGCAGGGCAACGCCTGCGCCCTGATGGCGTGGACCCGCCGCGGCGACTGTGTAGTGACCGATCCGCACACCCATATCGCCGAGCACGAAGCCGGCTCCTATGCGCAGCTTTCCGGCGTTTCCCTGCGGCATCCACAAAGCGTCAACGGCACAATGGATCCGGATTCCGTGCGCGCCTGCCTAACCGATGACAGCGATGTGCAGATCGCGCCGGTCACGCTGATTACAATGGAAAACGCCCATTCCTCGGGCGCTGTGCTCCCGCTCGAAAATATGCGTGCCGTTTATGCGGTTGCACAGGAAAATCACATCCCGGTTCATCTGGATGGGGCGCGCCTGTTCAACGCTGCCGCCGTACTCGGCATTTCGGATGTCCGTGAAATGACGCAGTATTGTGATTCCGTGATGTGCTGCCTGTCCAAGGGCTTATGCGCACCGGTCGGTTCGATCCTCGCCGGTCCGAAGGACCTCATCCACCGCGCACGCCGCGCACGCCGCATTCTGGGCGGCGGCACCCGTCAGGGCGGCATCCTTGCCGCCGCCGGTCTGATCGCTTTGCGCGATATGACCGGCCGCCTGACCGAAGATCACGAAAACGCCGCTTACCTCGGCAAAATGCTCCATGAAATTCCGGGCGTATCCGTCCTGTTCGACCGGCTGGATATCGATATGGTGTTCTTCCATACGGACTGGGACGCAGCCAAAGCCGCCCGTTTCCCCGGCTGGATGCTCGAGCACGGCGTAAAGGTAACCGGCTGCTTTGGCGGTGAATACCGCATGGTCTGCCACCACGATGTTTCCCGCGCGGACTGCGACACAACCATCGACCTTATGCGCACCTTCGCAGCGGAGGGCTGACCCATGATCCGCAGCTATTGCAGCCGTCTGCTCTGGCTGGTGGCCGGAATGGTGGTCAGCGCAGTCGGCATTACCCTGACCTTGCAGGCCAATATCGGGCTGGAACCGTGGAGCGTGCTGCAGCAGGGGCTTTCCCAAACGCTGGGCATCACCTACGGCACCGCGTCGATGATCGTCGGTGCAGCCGCTATCGGTGCAGCCGTGCTGTTCGGTGAAAGCTTCGGGTTCGGCACGATCCTGAACATCCTGCTGTGCGCCGTATTTATCGACACCCTGCTTTGGCTGGACTGGATCCCGCTGATGACAACCCTTCCCTCGGGCATCCTGATGCTGCTCATCGGGCTGGAGATCCTTGCCCTTGGTACATGGATGTATATGAAAAGCGCGCTTGGGTCCGGCCCGCGCGATGCGCTGATGGTGGCGCTGGCGCGCAAAACCGGACGATCGGTCGGCCTGTGCCGCGCCACCGTTGAAATTTTTGTTATTCTGGCCGGCTGGCTGCTGGGCGGACAGGTCGGGATCGGCACGGTGATCTCCGCTGTCGGGCTTGGCACATTGTTCAACCTTAATTTTCATATGCTGCACTTCCGTGCTGCTGAACTGCATCAGGAAAGCGCCGCCGAAACGCTGCGCCACCTGCGCGGACAGGGGCGCTGATCCCCACACTATGACAAAACCGACCGGCATCGGGTTTCCCCTCCGCCGGCCGGTTTCTTGTTCCCTTTGTGATATCATCACGGAATATACCGCTGCAAACCGTTATACTACATACAACAAATCAAAACGCCCCCTGTATCTCATACAGCTGTGGGCAAGGAGGGAATCGGTATGCAGCTTCACATAAACACCGATCGCATCTGGATGGAAAACGGGCAGCGGCAGGAGCTGGCCTATGTCACCTTCCCGTCCCTTGGCGATAGTCTGGTCGAAATCACACATACCGTGGTCGATCCGTCCCTGCGCGGTCACGGCGTTGCCGGTACACTGCTGCTGGCTTTGGCCGACGAACTGCGCCGCTCCGGCCGCCGTGCCGTTCCAACCTGTTCCTACGCAGCCAAATGGTTTGCCGCGCATCCCACGCAGCGGGATGTGCTCTCCGCTTCTGCCGCGCCGCACTGCGCGGGCACCACCTGAGGAGGTGACCGATATGGATCTGCAATGGAAAAAATGGCTTCGTCCGGCACTTTTCGCCCTTGCCGGCGCCGCCGCAGGCTGGATCTATTATCACTTTTTCGGCTGTACGAACGGCTGCCCCATCACCGCCTCCCCTTATCGCACGTCGCTGTATATGGCAGTGATCGGCTGGCTCATCGCGCAAGCGACCAAAACCGAAGCGGGCTAAATTTCACTCAACCACTTTTTCTTACGTCTGTCTTTCTATCAGAGCAGGGGGACTGCCGCATATGCGGCAGTCCCCCTGCTCTATTTCGATATCATGCCTGCTTTATCCGTTCTCCAACGGCACCAGCTCTGCATACATCGCGCCGCCCAGCATTCCACTGTCCGCAATATCCTCCAACACAACGATACCGCTGTCCTTTTCCCGATAGACATGCAGCCACAGGTCATCGTCTTCCAAACGCATATCATAATCCGACGGCATAATGCCGCCGTCAAACGATGCTTCCTCGCTCGTCAGGCACAGGGAAAAACTGTCGTACTGCTCGGGCGGATACGCCTCGCTGTATATCTGCTCCTCCGGATAATTATAGCTGGCCCAGCTATATCCCATCTCCTGATAAATTCCGTCCTCCCGGCGGATGGTCAGCGTATAATCGCTCATAAAGCCTTCTCCCGCTTGGAGTTCAAGGGTCGATCCATCCACCAGCACACCGGTTGCACGGCTGCCGGTCACATCGCTGAGCGCCGCATAGATAAAGGCGTAATGATCCGGGTCGTAGGGATATTCCACTCCCGGCTCATACATGATATCCTCTTCATACGGTTCGTCAGCCACCGGTTCCTCTACGGAACTGCTCAACGCATAGATTGCTCCATCAACCATATCCACAAAAAGCGAAAGCAGGTTCGGCAAGATATTGAGCAGCAGCAAAAGAATGCCGCCGATTGCAATTGCTTTGCCGCCGCTTTTGCGCTTTCCGTTCGTTGGTGCAG
Source organism: Agathobaculum desmolans ATCC 43058 (assembly GCF_000701665.1). Classification (GTDB taxonomy): domain Bacteria; phylum Bacillota; class Clostridia; order Oscillospirales; family Butyricicoccaceae; genus Agathobaculum; species Agathobaculum desmolans. Next base: position 5,345 of record NZ_JNJN01000056.1, read on the forward strand.
CGGAAGGCTTCTTTCCTGCTGAAGTCCAATCCTTTGTAAAAGTCTGATGCTGTTTTTTCTTTGGTTTTTCCCGCACCGGACGGGTGCTGCGCCGCGGCTCTGCCAGCCTTCCCCGGCTGCCTGCACGCGCCCCGCAAATCGGACACTCCCGCTCGCTGTCGTCAAAATTGATCCCACAGTGTTGACACTTCATATTCCCTGCGCCCCCCTTCTTTGCTATCATCATAACAGAGCAGGGAAGCCGGTGCAAGCTATTTCTGCGGCATCCACCGCACCAATCGTAACAGCATCGGATGTTTTTCCCGTTTTACGAAGCTGCCGGCAGTTTCTGTTTTCGAAAACCTCAAAAAATGCACAAAAGCCAGATATATGTCGTCACTCAGACTGTCGTAAAACTTCGTTTTTCCGACAATCTATGTTTGGACTACGCCAAACAGGAGCAAGAAAAAGTCCCTGTACCGAAACCTTTTCTCTCTCAAAGTATAAAAAGTCAGGCACATGTGCCTGACTTTTCATGCATTTGCACTGCAAATGCTGCTTTATACGCCGCCTGTATTATTCCAGATTCAGCCGGTTTTTCAAAATATACCGCGTTCCGGCGAAAAATGCCGCGCCGAATGCCGCCGTGACCCCGCACAAAAGCAGCATACCCAAATGGATCGCCCCGGCCGGGCCGATGCTGCGCAGCATGCTGTTCAGCGCCAGCCACAGGTTGTCAAACGGCAAGTTCGTCACACCCATCATCAGCAGCATAAACAGGAACTGCCCCGCTGTTGTCAGCACAAAATACCACACGACCGCCATCAGCACCCGATGCTTTCTGGCCAGATGACCCAGCGCCATGCACAGATAAATGAACAGTACGCTTGCCAGCCCCAGCAGAATCAGCCAGATCATGCCCTCCAGCGTATACAGCACGGTGTTTGCGTCCGTGGTAAAGGCGCTGACAAAGCTCTTGAAAAACGCGGCGATCCATCCAAACGTTTCGCCGAAGCCGCCCGCCATCAGGCTGATACTTAAAACTGCGGACAACATACTGAGCACACTCATTGCCAGCGCGATGATCGCCTTGCTCCAAATATGCTGGGACACGGTGACCGGCAGGGTAAACATCAAATAGCCCTCATCCCCCAGCAGGTTTTTGTAAAACCGTTGGATCAGAATGACCGTTGTCACCACAGACACTGCAACCATCACACCGAAATACAGCATGGAAACCAGCATCGTCGGAATGCCATACAGAATATCCATCACCGGCTCCGCCATCATCAGATTATTGATCAGCGACAGCAGCAGTACCCCGCCGTACAGCGGCAGGCAGATGCGTGCGCATGCCTTCCATTCATATTTTAACAGTTTCAGCATGCGAACACCTCCCGGAACAGCATATCAACCGATTTCCCGTGCTCCTCGCGGATCATATCCACGCTTTCATGCAGGGTCATCACACCGTTTTTCAGAAATACAACCTCATCCAGCACCCGTTCAATATCCGCAATCAGGTGGGTGGACAGCAGCACCGAGGCGTTTTCACTGTAATTGGACAGGATAGTATTCAAAATATAATCCCGTGCCGCCGGATCCACGCCGCCGATCGGCTCATCCAGCAGATACAGCTGCGCGCGCCGGCTCATGGTCAATATCAGCTGCACCTTTTCCTTTGTACCCTTGGACAGGGTCTTGAGCCGCGCCAGCGGGCTGATCTCCAGCGCCGCGAGCATATCGTTGGCCTTCACCTTATCGAAATCCGCATAAAAATCGCTGAAAAAGTCCAGCAGGTCGCAAACCTTCATCCAATCGTTCAGGTAGGCACGGTCCGGCAGATAGCTAACTGCGTTATGCGTGTGTACGCCCGGTACCTCCCCGTCGATCTGCACCGTGCCCTCGGTCGGCTGGATCAGGCCGTTAAGCAGCTTAATCGCCGTGGTCTTTCCCGAACCATTCGGCCCCAGCAGGCCTACAAAACGCCCGCGCTCCAGCGTCAGATCCAGATGGTCAAGTGCCGTCAGGCTGCCGTATACCTTGGTCAGGCCACTGCACACGACCAGTTCATTCTTCTGTTCCATGAAGCAATACCTCCCCCCGGCGCTTTTCCAGCAGCGCCACAATCTCCTGTTCGCTGAATCCCAGCTGGCTCATCCCGGCCAAAAACTCTGTGATGCGGTCGCTTGCGATCTGCTCCCGAATTTTTGCGATCATCTCTCTATCCTCCGTTACATATCTTCCGCTGGTGCGGTTGGTATACATCAGCCCCTCGCGCTCCAGATCCGCCAGAGCGCGCTGCATCGTATTCGGATTGACACCGGCTTCCGCCGCCAGCTCGCGTACCGGCGGCACTTTATCCCCCGCGCCGAGCTGCCCGCTGACGATCTGCTCGGTTAACTGCTCCATCAACTGCTGATAGATCGGCCGGTCACCCCGTAGCTGCCATTGCATGGCCTCGCTCCTTTCTGTTTCTTTGTGTTATGATAATAATACAATAGAGCAGTTTTGTCAACCCTTATCCGAAAAATTTTTTATGGGTTCCATCCTGCCGCCGTTTGTGCTATACTATTATGATGTTGGAGGAAACATTTTATGTCGATTTATCCGTATCTGCGGCCGCTTTGGGCGGCTCTTGCCGTCTCTGCGCTGGTCAATCTGGCGTCACTTACCGATTCCATGACCATCCTGATGATCGCCAATGTCATCAATCTGCTGTGTTATGCAGTGGTTGCGTTTGTGCTGTACCGCCTGTCGGACGAATCCGCCCGCTTTGGCCATGCCTTTCCTGCCCGTCTCTTTTCCGTCGCACTGATCGGATTGGCACTCGTATGCACCGCCTTTAATCCGGAAAATCCGGCGCTGCTCAACTTTCTCTCGCTGCTGTCCCTGGCAGGCAGTGTAGCCGGTCTGCTCAGTGAATATTACATGTATTGGGCACTGGATGAACGCATCATCCCCTGTGCCTATAACTATCCGGCACGGCGCATCCGTTGGTGCTTTTATGCGCCGCTGCTCGGCGCCTTTGTTGCCAGCCCGCTGATGTTGATTGGGCAGGCCAAGGCCGCCGTGCTGCTGCAATGCCTTACGCAGTTTATCCCCCTTATTTTGCTGCGGCAGTATATGCAGGCTGTCAAAGCGCGTGAGGATGATCCGCTGTCTTTTTGAAAACAGCAGATAAATAACAAAAGAGCGGTCATTTGACCGCTCCACCTTGTCGAAAAAGTATTTTGTCGATGCGTTTTACCAATACGCGCGGCGGCGCGCATCAAAACAGCATTTGCAGCGCAAATGCATAAAAGCTGGGGGCGTGTACCTCAGCTTTTATACTTTGAGAGAGAAAAAGTTTCTGCATAGGAACTTTTTCTCGTCCATGTTTGGCGAATTCCAAACATAGATTGTCGGAAAAACGAAGTTTTTCGACAGTCTCCGCTCTTTTTACTTACACGTCTGTCATACACCATATAATGCAGCGCTTACGCATTCTCGGAGAACTCTGCCAGCCGCAGACCTTCGTTATGATCCTCCGCATATGTGATATTCCACGGGGAGGAGAACAGCAGCAGGGTATTGCCCTTCAAATCTTCAACGATCTTGGTGTCGCTTGTCAGCTGCAAACGCTTCACGTCAAAATCCTCCTCGTCATTCTCCACCCAGCGCACATGCTCATAGGGCAGACCCTCACGGATGATCTCCACGTTATATTCATTCTTGAGACGGTATTCCAGCACTTCGAACTGCAATACGCCGACTACACCCACGATGACCGACTCCATACCGGCGCCCGGTTCGCGGAAGATCTGGATCGCACCCTCCTGCGCGATCTGCTCCACACCCTTGACAAACTGCTTGCGCTTAAGCGTATCCTTTTGCCGCACGGTAGCAAACAGCTCGGGCGCAAAGGTCGGAATACCGGAAAATTCGCATTTATGCTTGGGGTCGCACACCGTATCGCCGATGGAGAACACGCCCGGGTCAAAAATGCCGATGATATCGCCCGCATACGCCTCATCCACGATGGAACGATCCTGCGCCATCAGCTGCTGCGGCGCCGCCAGCACCATTTTTTTGCCGCCCTGCACATGCAGAACCTCCTGCCCGCGCTCAAATTTGCCCGAACAGATGCGCATAAATGCCACACGGTCACGGTGCGCTTTATTCATATTCGCCTGAATTTTGAACACAAATGCCGAAAAATGCGGATCAAACGGGTCGATCACGCCAACATCCGCCGTGCGCGCACTCGGCGGCGGGGTCATTTGCAGGAACTTTTTCAAAAACGGCTCCACACCGAAATTGGTCAGCGCCGAGCCGAAAAACACCGGCGACAGCCGCCCTTTATGCACAGCGGCCAAATCAAATTCATCCCCTGCGCCGGAAAGCAGCTCCACGTCGTCAATCAGCGTCTGATACTGCTCCTCGGGCAGCAGCCCCTCCAGAATAGGATCGTCGATCGACAGGCGCTGCGCCTTGACCTCATGCCGGAAATCCGCGCCTTCAAACGCAATAACCTCATCGTCCATGCGGTCATACACGCCCTTGAAGCGCTTGCCCGAGCCGATCGGCCAGTTTACCGCATAAGTGCCGATGCCCAGCTCATTTTCGATTTCCTCGAGCAGCTCATACGGATCGCGCGCCTCGCGGTCCATCTTATTGATGAAGGTAAAAATCGGCACGCCGCGCATTGCGCACACCTTGAACAGCTTGCGGGTCTGTGCCTCCACACCCTTGGAGCCGTCGATCACCATTACGGCGGAATCCGCCGCCATGAGTGTGCGGTAAGTGTCCTCGGAAAAGTCCTGATGGCCCGGGGTGTCCAGAATGTTGATGCACTTGCCCTCATACCGGAACTGCAAAACCGAGGACGTGACCGAAATACCGCGCTGCTTTTCGATCTCCATCCAGTCGGACACCGCATGGCGGCTGTTTTTTTTGCCCTTTACCATGCCCGCTTCCTGAATCGCGCCGCCGTACAGCAGGAATTTTTCGGTTATCGTCGTTTTGCCGGCGTCGGGATGCGAAATGATCGCAAACGTGCGCCGGTTTTCAATTTCTCTTTTCAGGTCTCCCACAGGCAATATTCCTCCCGATTGTATAAACTTGAATTTTGTTGCGTAATGTTCACAGAATGTTCACAATTAACCGATATCATAAATGTGTGGAAAGCGTAAGATCCCCCCACATGTTCTTGCTTTCTACTCTCTATCCTACCTTTTATTGCGGGAGCAGCCAGACATTTGTCTGGCTGTTCCTGTTTTTTTGCGTTTTATGTAAAAAACAACGCTTTATCAGGTAATTAAGATGTATTTTTCCTCGATTTGTCCCACGGCGCACAGTCCGGTTTCCGATCCCAACCGCGATTTTATCCCTGTCGGATCGGTTCCTTGCAGTTTTACACATTTTCCACTATTTTTCCATAGGAAATTTATCAAATCAGCAGTAAACCGAACACACACCCCGCGGATCGACCGGCAACGCTGCCGCTGCACCGCAGCCCATCCATCCCGGCTCCGCTGTCTTCCGATAGAAAGAGGAATGCATATTTTCCGTTTTGTGCATAGCAGTATCCCAACAGGCGCCGCGTACAGCGCCTATTGTTGTGCCGTCACACTTCCTGCCGGCCCTCCAGTGCGCGGGTCAGCGTGACCTCGTCAACGAACTCCAGATGTCCGCCCACCGGGATGCCATAAGCCAAACGGGTGATTTTGATGCCGAACGGCTGCAGCAGCCGCGAAATATACATCGCAGTCGCCTCGCCCTCGGTATCCGGATTAGTCGCCAGAATAACCTCCCGGGTGTCCTCCTCCGCCACACGCTGCACCAGCTCACGGATCCGGATATCGTCCGGTCCGACGTGTCCCATCGGGGAAAGCGTGCCGTGCAGCACATGATACAAGCCCTTATATTCCTTTGTACGCTCAAAAGCGATCACATCGCGCGGCTCTGCCACCACACAGATCGTTTTCTGGTCGCGGCTTTTATCTGCACAGATCGGACAGGTCTCCGTATCCGTCAGGTTCTGGCAGCGCTTGCAGGTAAAGGTACGCGCCTTCGCCTCGCGGATCGCGTCCGCAAACCGTTCCGCATCCTCTTTGGGCAGATCCAGCACATGGAACGCCAGCCGCTGCGCGGTTTTCTGCCCAATGCCGGGCAGCTTGGCAAATTCCTCGATCAGCCGCTCGACCGGCGGTGCAAAAAAATCCATCAGAACAGGCCGCCGCCCAGACCGCCCATGCCGCCGGTGATCGCGGACATCTGGCTCTGGGATTTTTCACTCGCCGCCGTCAGTGCCGCATTTACCGCTGCCACCACCAGATCCTGCAGCATATCAATATCGTCCGGATCGACCACGTCCGGCTTGATCTCGATCGATTTCAGGGAGGAAGTACCGGTCACGGTAGCGGTCACCATGCCGCCGCCCGCTGTACCGGTGGTCTCCATCTGCGCGATCTCCTCCTGCGCCTTAAGCATATTCTCCTGCATCTTCTGCGCCTGCTTCATCATCGCCTGCATATTCATGCCGCCGCCGAAGCCGCCGCCAAAGCCCTTTCCCTTTGCCATATCCATTTCCTCCTAAAATTCGTTAATTTGAATATCAAGTTCCTTTGCACGGCCGATCAATGCCTCAACCGCATCGTTTTTCTGTTGTACCGGCTGCTCATCGGCCTCGCGCACCTTTACCTTGATCGGTGCACCGGCCAGAGCTGCCGCCTGCTCGCGGATGACCTTCATCGTCGGCTCAGCTTTGGCCAGCATCGCCGTGATCCCATCCTCACACAGGATGACGAGTGCGCCTTCCTCCTCTATGCCCTTGGCAGACAGCTTCAGATTGGTATGCGCACCGGTGTTGATTTTTCCGGTCAGACCCTCCATCAGCTTTGCCCAGTGCGGCCAGTCGGCCTGCCGGTCTGCCGGCGGCTGCGGTTTATCCCCAGCTGCCGGTGGATTTGCCGCATCCTGCTCCCCGACCCACGCGGGCGCATCCGCGTCATCCGGCAGCGGCGGCGCATCCGCATCGCCCGGCGGGGGCGGCGCTTCCGTGCCACTCTGTGCGGGAGCGTCACCCTGCGCCATGCGCACCGGAACACCGTGCTTCATCTGCTCTTCCAAAGCCTCTACACGGCCGCCAAGGGTGTCATACGCGTCTGCGCCAAGGGAACACAGGCGCACAGCGCACAGTTCCGCTTCAACCCGGCGGTTCGCCGCACTGCGCATTCGATCCAATGTTTCGCCAATTACGCGGCTCCACGCGATCAGCGTGGACGAAGCCAACCCATCGCACAATTTTTGCAGCGCGCCCACCGTATACGCCGGTGAGATCATCGCCGACACATCGGTTTTGCTGGTTTTTACGAGCAATGCGTCCCGAATCAACCCCAGCATCTGGTCATACACCGCCGCCAAATCGCGCCCGGCGTTATAGTACTCATCCAGCAGCCCGACAGCCGCCGCGAGATCCCCGTTTTTCAGATGCTCCGCCAGATGGATGCCGTCGTCCTGCCCCAGCACACCCAGCGCTGCCGTTACACTTTGTTCGTCCACCGCACCGGCAGCCGCGGCGCGGTCAAGCATGGAAAGCGCGTCGCGCATCGCGCCGTCCGCCAGCCGGGCGATCAGGCGGGCTGCGCCTTCGGTCAGCCCGATCCCTTCCCCGTCCGCTACATCGAGCAGACGGCGGGCAATATCCTCCGCCCTGATGCGGCGGAAATCAAACCGCTGGCAGCGCGACAGGATGGTAGCCGGTACTTTGTGCAGCTCGGTCGTTGCCAGAATAAACAGCACATGGCCGGGCGGTTCCTCCAGCGTTTTGAGCAGTGCATTAAACGCACCGATCGACAGCATATGCACCTCATCAATGATGAACACACGCTTTTTGACCTGCGCCGGGGTGTAGCGCGTTTCATCGCGCAGATCGCGGATATTGTCCACACCGTTGTTAGAAGCCGCATCGATCTCGGTCACATCCAGCACAGACCCATCCAGAATACCGCGGCAGGCCGCGCACGCATTGCAGGGATCGCCGCCTACCGGATGCTCGCAGTTGACCGCACGCGCCAGTATTTTTGCACAGGTGGTCTTGCCTGTGCCGCGCGTGCCGGTAAACAGATAAGCGTGGCTGAGCCTTCCGCTTTGCAGCTGTGCGCGCAGCGTATCCGTAATATGCTGCTGCCCAATCACATCCGCAAAGGTCTGCGGCCGCCATTTACGGTATAATGCCTGATACACGCCCTGCCACGCTCCTTTTCCCTGTTATTTGCAGCAAACCGCAAAAGAGGCGGGCGTAAGCCCGCCTCCAAGCGTCTCTCCTGCGCGCCATGCGCGCATTTCAATAGAAAACCGCACGCGGTTTTCATAAAATGTCCAGCTCTGCCGGACTTTTTACACCAGTCGGAGCAAAAGTTTCGTTTATCAGAACTTTTGTCCCGCCCCGATGTATCCGAGCTGCAGGCTCGGTACATCGCTTCGATTGAAAACGTGGTTTCAATCGAATTTCTCGTTCAGCGCCCCACAAGACCGCACACGGTCGATTCGAAAGCGTACGCCCGGCTGCCTTTCCGCAGTTTGGGCTCAGGATCGGCAGCTCTGCGGCACACGATGGTTTCCGCTTAATGCTGCTCGGTTCCCCGCCTGACATGGTTCACGGTCCTCCGTTGCGCAGTACCGGTCCCTCATCGCCCTGTTGGCGGCTGCCTCGCCGCGCGCACGTCCCTCCTCGCCCGCATCACCCCCGCTGCAGCGGATTGCGGGTACAAGGCACCGCTAACGCCCCGGTGTGTGCGGCCTTGTGCGGCGCTGAACGATATTCTTTTGTTTTAGTTTACACCATACCGGCAATACTTATGCCTCCGGATCATCCGGTGCAGGTTGTTCCGGTCCGGGTGAAGGTTCAGGTTCAGGCTCAGGCGTTGGTTCAGGCTGCGGATCAGGTGCAGGCGTTACCGTACCACCGCCCTCCGGATCGGTCGGCGGCGTCACCGGCTTTCCGGTTTCCGGGTCAACTGTTGGATCTCCCCCTGCGTTATCCTTGTCTTTATCCTTATCCTTGTCTTTATCCTTGTCTTTGTCCTCGTCCTCTTCTTCATCCTTCTGCTTCCAGTCCGTCACACCGATCTTCGCAAAGTTATACGTTTTGCCGATGTTCTGATGGCTGCAGGTCTGTGCCGGTACCTGATCCTTCCAGAAGCGTCCGGTCGCAGCGCGTCCCGCTGCCCGGCAGGCGCCGGAAGCCAGCAGGCCGGTATCCATACAGTAGGTTTTTTCCACAAAATCCTGCGGATGAGAATCAAATTTCAGCCCGGAATCACCTTCGTGGACTTTTTTCATAACATCCAGCCAGATATAAGCGGCATTGCGTCCATACAGGCCGTCCACGCGGTATTCCGCATCAAAGCCGACCCACACCGCAGCAGAATACTTCGGGGTGACACCGCAGAACCAGATATCCTTGTTATCCGTGGTCGTACCGGTCTTACCCGCCGTTTGCACGCCGGGAATCTGAATGCCGGATGCCGTACCGTAAGCGGTAACGTTCTGCAGGCACTCGAGCATATAGTACGCGGTGCGCACATTCTCGAAGCCCAGATCCGTGCTCGGCTTGTTTTCCAGCACCACATTCCCCTCGGAATCCACCACCTTGGAATAAGTGCGGGTGCCGCCGAATACGCCGTCGTTGATGAAAGCAGAGAAGCCGCCAGCCATCTCACGCACGGTCACGCCGTCGGTCAAGCCGCCGAGTGCAAGCGGCGCATAGTCGATATCCGACTGCACGCTGCCGTCCGCGTTGGTGCGGTTGCCCACCAGTTGGAAGCCCAGCCGCTGGGTCAGGAAATCATACGAAGCCTGCGGGGTCAGCGCACTCATCACCTGTACCGCAATCGTGTTGACCGAGCTGGTGATACCGCTCTTGATCGTCATAGACGAACCGGTCGGCATTTTACCATCGTTCATCGGCCACGGCTTACCATCCGTACCGATGCGCAGCGGTTTGTCATATGCAATGGAAGACGGCACGATAATGCCCTTGTCCATCGCCGGTCCGTAAGCTGCCAACGGCTTGAGTGAAGAACCCGGCTGCCGGCGGGCATCCGTCGCACGGGAGAATGTGAGCTTACCGGTTTTTTCGCCGCGTCCGCCCACCAGCGCTACAATATTGCCCTGCTTGTCCGTAATGACCATCGCGCTCTGAGGCTTGCTTCCCTCCGAGCCGCGCGTCATGTTGGGGAATACGTCATTGCTTTTGTACACGCTGTCCAGAATATCCTGCACACGTGTGTCAATCGTTGCATAAATCTGCAGCCCGCCCGAATTAACCATATTGCGGGCAACCGTTTCAGAATATCCCTTTTGGGTCATCAAATCGTTTACTACGTCCGTGATGACCGCATCGGTAAAGTAAGAGTACGGCTCGCCGACCTCTTCCACATAATCCTCATAGGGACGATAGACCAGCTCCTGCGCGACCGCTTCATCATGCTCTGCCTGCGTGATCATCTCCTGCTCGAGCATTTTCCCAAGGATTTCCTCTTGCCGTTCCTTCACCTTATTCGGGTGGTTATACGCGTCGTAAATCGAAGGATTGTTGGTCATGCCAACAATCGCAGCGCTTTCTGCCAGCGTCAGCTCGGATACATCCTTGCTGAAATAGCGTTCTGCCGCCGTCTGCACGCCGTAACAGTGATATCCCAAATAGATCGTATTCAGATACATCGTCAGGATGCGGTCCTTATCATCGATCTCTTTTTCCAGCGCCAAGGCGCGGAATATCTCGTTGATCTTGCGCTTGACCGAATAATCGTCCTCATCCGTTGCGTTCTTGATGAGCTGCTGGGTGATGGTTGAGCCGCCGCGCTGCGGGCCGCCGAGCAGCCATGTCTTGACCGCGACCAGCGTTCCCTTCCAGTCCACGCCCTTGTGCTTGTAAAAGCGCTTGTCCTCCACCGCGACCGCGGCATTTTTCATATATTCCGGGATTTTTTCACTGTCCACCCACTCACGGTTTTCCAAGCCGCTCAAGGTTTCATACACCTTTTGCTCGCCGGTTGCCGCATCGGTGGCATAAATAAACGAGTTGAGGTTTAGGCCCAAGCCCTTGCTCAATTCCACTGCCGCTTCCTGCGCAGATGGATTGATGTATGCATGCACATAGTAGGCAAACGCAATGCCGCAGAAGCAGCCGCAAAGCACGCCGATCAGCAGAAGCGTCAGCAGCACGCGGGATATCGCATGGCCAATGCCCGATCTTCTTGTTTTGCCCTTTGACAATTCGGTCTCCTCCTTGCCCGGCGGACTGATTTTCCGTCCGCTGTCCGGTCAGACGCTGTTCCTTCCCGTTCGGTTTCCAAGCATATGAAACCGCCCATCGGTGCGGTTTTCCGTGTATTCCCGCCGTAATTACGGCGAATGGATCATGTTTTGATTGGGATCGTCTTCCCCACCGGCCGGCCGATCCGTCTGGCTTCGGCTGATCCGGTTAATTCTTACCCGAGCTATTATACCACACTATACGCTAAAATCCAAACAAATTTTACACATGTTACCGAATAGTTAACATTTTTGTGGGAATACTCTAAACAACTCCCCTGCGGTAAAGGAGGTTTGCACATGATGCAAGGTTTTTATCTGCTCACTATGCAGCGTCTCAAGCGGCGCAGACGTATTGCAGCGTTTGCCTGTGCCGCCGCACTGACCTGCGCCGGCTTTGCGGTGCACGCCCGTCTTACCGTGCCGCCCGCGATACAGACCGCCGGTGCCGATTTGCCCTACGTTGCACACAGCGAAGACGGCCGCCTGCTGATCTCCCGCGGCGGTGAAACGCTGCTCCGCACCGAGATCGACACCCGCACCCTGCCCGCTGCTGACCAAACAGCGCTTGCACAAGGCATCACCCTGTCCGATGCAGCAGCACTGGCTCGTTTGCTGGAGGATTACGGATCATAACAGCTGGCCGCTGCCGCCGAAAACATAAAAAGTCAGGCGCATTGATATGATCCTCCTAAAGTAGACCATGGAAAAAACCAAAATCTACTTTAGGAGGATTTTTTATGGGCAAAATAAAATTCACTCCAGAGAAGAAAATAGAAATCATAGAAGCGTATAAGTCGGGTAAGGTTGCCTATTCTCAATTACAAGATGTTTATGGAATGAATCGTGACGAGATATATAGATGGATATCCAAGTACGAAGCGAACGGTATTGAAGCCTTTGTAAGTGGAAACAGAAGGTATTCCAAGGAATTTAAGATTCATTGCATTGAAGAGTATCTTAGCGGAATTGGCAGTGTGGATGATATCGTAGCCAAATACAATATTTCAAACAGAGGGG
>NZ_JNJN01000057.1 GCF_000701665.1 Agathobaculum desmolans ATCC 43058
CAGTTAAAAACCGGAGAGGCGCCGCTGGCGCGACGCCTCTCCACTTAGAACTCAATATTTCCTACCAGGGGCTCTTTTTTGTACTGTCCGCACAATCTGGGGCAGTTCAGTTCAGTTCAAATCCTCGGGTTTTTATTTGCCCAAATATACACGCCGCGGCTCGACTGCGATTTTGTCCCTTGAAAATAATCACCTATTTGGCTACCAACAAAAACGAACGTATATTCTTTTTTATAAGTGACCGCCTGTTCCCTTGAATTATAGGCTGTTAATAAAGAATCATTGTTCGTTTTTATGTTTTTGAAGCATAGCAAGGCGACAGATGCGTAAACCATCTGTCGCCCCACACTAAATTTTGCGGTATTTCCTTTGTGCCCCGATTCAAGTGCGATGCAATGCTTCCAAATTATACAAACGGCAAACAACATTCAGCTTATACGTTTGGATAAAACAGACGCATATATTCTTCTACATCAGCCCGTGTCCCGCGAAACGGTCCGGGTGTTTCCATTTTTAGAGATACCAGCGCTGTGCAGTACTGCAAGGCGTGCTCTACATCCAAATGCTGCCGCGCTGCAATATATCCTGCAAATGCCGTATCACCACGGCCGGTACGTCCAGACAGATTACGCGCTTTAATCGGGCAAGTGTAAATTTGCTTCCCGTCATAGGCCAAAACTTCGGTATTATGGGTGATAACAACTTCTTTTGCTCCCCAATCGTGCAGCATCCGAGCTGCCTCTGCCCGATCTGTCAAACCGGTTAATATTTCGGCCTCTGCCGCATCTGTTTTGAAATAATCAATAAACGGAAGGCATTGTTTTTTTTCTGCCCAGTCGTGAAAGGCCATTGTTTTATCTGCTTCCACATGGCGCAGCATGCACTGTACATCCAAGCCTACCTTACCTCGCTCCGCTGCCTGACGGAGTACATCGTTGTCAAAATCTCCGTAAACCAGCCCCGCAAAATGGTACACATCAGTATCAATATGGGAGAACTCTTCAAATCGAAACGGGTCACATACCCCCATGGAAGTGCAGCTCCGCTTCTCTTTATCTGCCGTAAAATACTGGTTGCGGATAGAGCAGGTCGAATGCGAGGATGCCCAGTACAGGTCAGCCTCTGCTTCTGCAAAGCGCGCCTGTACATCTACCTCTTCCGGATTCATTTTGCAGAAAATTGCCGTTTTGACGCCGCTGCCTGCTGCTGCGTAACCAGATGCCACAACAGCTCCGCCTATCTCCTTCCGTTCATTGCCCAAATAATCAATATTATGGTCGATCGAAACCGGGCCAATTACCAACATATCATATTTCTTTGTCATCAATTATCCCTCATTTTCACAATTCTTTCACAGAAACCACACCGTCTGCGGCAGCAACTACCGGAAGAAGCATTTCTATTTTGCACTTTTTGTGCAGCCGCAATGTAAATATGGCACAGGCATTATGCTTATCTCCGGATGTGTGCCTTGCAATTTCCATATGCAGCGCTTTTACGCCTCTTTCGTGGCACAGATCCAATACACGATCGATGGTTTCCCGACTGCTATACTCCAAATACAAATTGATTTCCGGCGATTTTTCCAATAGCCAATATTCCAGCCGCGAAAATACAAGCTCTGCCGCCAACACAAAAACGGTAACGCATAGGCCGCCTTCATAAAAACCACCGCCAAGCGCCAATCCTGCAATTGCAGCCGCCCACAGACCCGCTGCCGTTGTCAGGCCTTTCACCCGCTGCCGTCCTGTCACGATGATGGTTCCTGCGCCGATGAAACCAATACCAGCTACAACCTGTGCACCCATTCGTGTCATATCTGTATAAAAATGCAGATTAAGGTACAGGTACTGGCTCGTCATAGTTGTCATTGCCGCTCCAAGGCAAATCAATATGTGTGTACGAAATCCTGCTGGACGACGTTTGTACTCACGCTCCAAACCAATCAGTCCACCGCATAACACTGCCAAAAACAGGCGAACCATTACCGAAGCTAGAGTCACCTCACGCAAACCGTCAAAAATAGATAACATGGCTGCAACTCCTATATTTCATCCATTTTACACACACCGTCCAGATCTGCCAGTGCAGCGAGTACCTGCGTATGCTGTTGTTTATGATTCAGGCGAAGCGACAGCACCGCATTGGGATAGGATGTCTGCGCGCCTCTGGCGCGCTCCACATCAATTTCAAGAATCTGCATATCTTGTTCCTTTATCCAATGTAGGATCGATCCCATCTGCTCAACTGCCTCAAACTCCATATATACATTGATAAATCTTCCATTTTCAATCAATATATTTTCAATAAATGGCAGAATACGCATACAAACAAAAATTAAACCAAATGCCAGAAAAACAGCTTCATAAAATCCCGCGCCCACTGCAAGTCCCACGCAGGCCGATGCCCACAGGCCTGCCGCTGTCGTTAACCCTGTAACTTGCTGCCTGCCTGTAACCAGAATAGTTCCCGCGCCCAAAAAACCAATGCCATTGATCACCTGGGCGCCGATACGCGAAATATCCGTACGCTGGCCGATCGCATCGACCACCGCTGTCCAGCGAGTGGAAAGCATCACACTCTCATACTGCCCCAGCAGTATCGTCATGGCGGCACCCAAGCTGACCAGCATATAGGTGCGAAAGCCTGCCGGCCGCCGCTTGCGGCCACGTTCCAGCCCAATCAGGCCGCCAGTGCACATGGCAAGCACCAGCCGAAAAATCAATGATCCCATATTCAGCTCACGCAAACCGGCAAAATACTCCACTTTTTCCTCCTTTCCTGCGAATATCCTTACATTTTATCGCATATCACGGTGCACTGATATAAAAAAGCGGCGGCTGCACTATCGCAGATGTCCGCCGTTTTTTATACTAATATACGCAGCACTACTGCGTCCATGCCGTATCAGTACCAATTACATGCGCGCTTTTACCTTATCCTTATGATTGCGCCAAGCAAACAAGGCCAGCGAACCGACTGCAACAGCCAAAAACAGCAAGCTAATCGGTCGTGTTACAAATATGCTCAGGCTTCCATCGGAAAGCAACATTGCACGGCGGAAATTGTCCTCCGCAAGCGGCCCCAGCACAATGCCAAGCAGCACAGGAACCAACTGGAAATCCATGCGGCGCAGGAAGTACGCAATAATACCAAAAATCAAAATGATATAGATATCATACAACCGGTTATTCGTAGAATACGAGCCGGCAATGCAGAACGTGAGCACAATGCAGGAAAGGATCTCATACGGAATCCGCGTGATGTGCGCGTACAGCCGGGTGAACACGCGGCCAATCAAATACATGAACACATTGACCACGATTAAGCCGATCATAATTGCATACAGGATGTTTCCCTGCTCCTTAAACAGCATCGGGCCGGGTACCATGCCATGAATCATAAATGCACCCATCAGAATTGCTGTGGCGCCATCTCCGGGCACGCCTAATGTCAGCATAGGAATCATGGTTGCACCACAGGCGCCGTTGTTAGCTGACTCAGATGCTGCAACGCCCTCAATTTCACCCTCGCCGAATGTTTCCGGATGCTTGGAGGACTGCTTGGTCTGATTATACGAAATGAAAGCAGCCAAACCACCACCAGTGCCCGGTGTTGCGCCGATGATAATACCGATCAAAGATCCCAACGCAATGGGTTTGCGACAACGGCGATACTCCTCGCGTGTGATCTTATCCTTTGTGATCGAGGATACGCTGACCTGCTTATGATCTGTTTTGGGGTTATACTGCGATTTCATCATAATTTCCGAAATTGCAAATAAACCAATCAGAGCAATAATCAAATCAATGCCGCTCATCAGGTTAATATTTCCAAATGTAAAGCGGCTCGAACCGCTGATGGTATCCATACCCACAGTGGAAACAAAAATGCCGATGCACGCACCGATCAGACCCTTGAAAATGCTCTTGTTGGATACACCCGCTATAACGGACAGACCAAATACGGCCAGTGCCAGATATTCTGCCGGTCCGAACAGCAGCGTGATTTTGGCAATCTGCGGCGCCAAAAACAGCAGCGCAAACGCACTGAGCAGGCCGCCCACCGTGGATGCAAACAGCGCCATGGATAATGCCTTATATGCCTGTCCTTTACGCGCCATGGGGTAGCCGTCAAAAAGGGTGGCTGCATTAGCCGATGTGCCCGGTGTGTTGATCAAAATCGCTGTAATAGAGCCGCCGTAGGTACCGCCGCAATAGATGGCCAACAGCATCAGAATTGCCATTGTGGGTTCCATGCCATAGGTCAACGGAATGCAGAGGATGATACCCAGATCAGATGTCAGCCCCGGAATAGCACCTACAACAATGCCCAGCGCCAGGCCAATCGGAATGATGAGGAAGTTCTGCCACTGCAGCAGGACGCTCAGTCCCTCTAAAAATAGATCCACAAAAATCCCCCTTCCCTATTACGGCAGCGAAATCCGGAGTACAACACCGAATACATAATAAACAATGCCTACCATAGCCAGCGGTATCACATAGTAATACCATTTGCGGGCTCCGTAAAAAAGCAGGATTGCAACCACCAAAATCGCAGTAGAAATAATAAAACCGAGAAACGTAACCAATACGCAGTAAGCCAGCAGCATAACGGCAAAAATTACAGACCGCATCTCCCGCTTAAACCCATCTGAGTGGAAGCTTTCCTTTGTAATGACCAGCTCTTTTTTTTCATTAAAAAAGATTCCCTGTATCAGCAGACCTGCTGAAAAGATCAACATACCGCCAATTGCAATGCGGGGAAAGGTTTGTGCGTTAATTGCCGTCTTTTCAAGCGTCTGAATCTGCGATGGGATCAGCAGCCACAGTACCGTGGCTGCGATAACAAATACTGCGCCGGCGATGATCTCTGCGTTATATTTAATTTTCATAACCGACCACCTCATTTTGAGTGGCGCAACGTCCGGAGAGAGCAGACGCTGCGCCTTTGCTATTTACTGAATCAGCGGAATATATTCTTTCATTGCTTCGGTCTGCTCTTCGATCATGGTCTTGATCTCATCTTCTGTTGCAGCCCACGCCTTCATATCCATTTCGCTCATCGCCTTCTGGAACTCTTCATCGGCATAAACATCCTGGATAAACTTGGTCAAAATCTGCTTATGCTCTTCCGGTACGCTCGAGCGCACTGCGAAGTAGTCCATACCAGTGAATTCCACATCAATGCCCTGCTCCTTAAAGGAAGGAATGTGGCCAATACCCTCTACGTCAACGCCCTCCGGAATGAAGGTGCCAAGGCAGTTAAGCTCACCGTTCGCCACGTAGTCGCGGTATACCGGAGGCGAACCAATGGCAACATCCACATGCCCGCCGACCAGTGCATTGATTGCATCCTGACCGCCGTCATACGGAATGGCTTCCGCCGGAATGTCCAGCATCTTAAACAGCACCGCGATCATCGTGTAGCTGTCATTACCCGGACCACCCGTTGTTGCATACTTAATGGTGTTGCCTGCAGCCGCATAGGCCTTCAGATCATCAATCGTCTTCAGATTGCTCTTGGAATTGGTCAGCACAACAAATTCCGTAATACGCATACCAATCAAAGGCGTAATATCATCCAAGGTATAGCTGACGTTCTGGAAGCTCGGCGTCAAAGAGAACAGCGGGCCATTGGCAACAACCATGCTGTAGCCATCGTCCTTCTCCTGCAGCGCGGCATTCATCGCAATCGTTCCTGCGCCGCCGGTTTTGTTTTCTACAATCACCGGAACGCCCAGATATTTTTCACCATAAGCCGCTACCTGTCTGGCGATCGTATCCGGACCGCCGCCAAGGCTCCATGGCATGATGATTGTCACCTGCTTGCTGGGGAAATTCTCCTCCGCACCGCTCCCTGCCGACTGCTGTCCGCCATCGGCAGGCTGTTTGCTGCACGCTGCCATGCTGAGCGCCAGCACACCGGCCGTCATTGCCGCCAATAGTCGTTTACCCTTCATTTCTTTTCCTCCATTCTCAACTTCTGTATCAAAGTTTTATAAACTCCGGATGAAGATTGCCGGAATCTACAACAAGTGTAATCGCCTGAAACCCGTCAGGCTGCGAAAAATAGGGTGGATAGTTCCGCTCATCTGTAAATAAGAATTGCGGCGGGTTTTCTGGCTGCATTGCTGCCAACCGCTCATATACCATCGGGTTTGCACTGCCGTACCGCCGGTCGGAAGATGCTGTTGTCACCACGGCCTTCAGCGGCATACACTGCATGATTTGTTCTGAAATTGCATCACCCTGTCCATGATGGGGCAATTTGAGAACGGTTACATTTTTGAGTAAATCAATTGGTAGCTCGTCCCATTCCCGCGGGCAATTATCCGCAGCTGCTAACAAGGCCATCTCCGGCATTTCAAATTTGATTAGAAAGCTGGTTTGATTTGATGTTGCATCCAATTCACCCAGAATCCTCGCAACCTCCTGCCCGTCATCGCTTTGAAATACCTGCTCAATTCTTTGCATATATACCTGAATCGCTGTTTGCTTTGGTCCCAGCACATGGGCAGTCATCTGTCCGCCCATATCGATGATATCTCCCGGCTGCAGCATTTGCACTGCGCAGTCGGTATCAACTATGCGCTGCAGCATTCTGGTATAGGCATTCAATGCTGCCGTATATAACGGCACACTGCGTGGTACATCTGTACCGACTTTCAACATGTGCCCCTGTAAAAACGGCTTCACCGGGTATGGCACATATATTCGATCCACCGTTACCTGCTCTAAAACGGCCTCTAACCCGCAGACATGGTCTTCATGAATGTGTGAAATAAAAATATCATGCAAATGCGTAATATTTTTTTTCTGAAAATAGGTTGCTGCACGGATACGAAATGCGCTTTGTGCAAACTCTTCCGGCAAGCTGCCCCCGCCATCAAGTAATGCCGTGTAACCGTTCGATCCTTCAAACAGAATTGCATCCCCATACCCTACGTTGATAAATGTGATGCGCATCGCCTCACCCCTTTGCGATTCCTGTATTATTTCCCATATCTATACGGTCAGCAGCGTGTTCTATGTGGAACTGCGCACTATGAGCTGTGTTGATGTTTCAATCAAACGCTCCTCCAATGGATGCCCTGCAATCAGATCAAACAACTTTTCGGCTGCTAACTTGCCCATCAGTTGCTTGTCAATCTTCACAGTTGTCAATTCCGGCTCAATAACACGGCTAATATAGCTGTCATCGAATCCGATAATCGCCAAATCCTGCGGCACCCGCAGACCTGCCCGGATAACTGCCTTGACCGCACCAATTGCGATGGTATCATTCGTGCAAAACAGCGCAGTCGGACGATCTTCTATCTGCAAAAGCGAAGCTACATATTGCTCTGCAGCTTCCATCGTCGGTTCAATATCCTGCACAAAACGCATATCCACCGGCAAATGATACTTCTTCAGCACGCTGATATAACCGTTATAGCGCGCCGCATATATCTGCGGAGAAAAAAGACCGGCCAAAAGCCCTATTTTCCTATGCCCACGTTCGACCAAATGCTCTACCGCTTGAACTGCACCATCAAAATGATTGGCCGTGATACAGAGCAAACCCTCCATATCGATATGGTTATTCAACAAAACCAACGGGATATGCTGCTTACGGTAACTCAAGATGGCTTGCGTATCGGTTTGACCTGCCAAAATCACGCCATCCATATGTTTTTTCATATAAACTTCGCCATTCGGCAGCCGCATATCATGATCTGTTGAGATCGATAAGCTATAACCACGCTTGATGCCTTCCTGAAGGATCACATCCAGAATCGGAGAATAAAACGGATTTAATATTGCAGGATATTGTTTTTCATGTATGACAAATGCGATACTTTCCGTATGCTTGGTTACCATTGCCCGTGCGATTACATTCGGGGTGTAATTTAAAGCCTTTGCTGCGGCATAAATCTTATCCCTTGCTTTTTCACTGACACGATCCGGCGCTGCATAAGCACGCGACACCGTTGCCTTGGAATATCCGGACAACTTCGCTACATCAATAATCGTTGCGTCCACTTGACACCTCAAATGTAAACGTTCTCATAACAACTAATAATAAAAATCCCAGCTTATTCTTTCCTCTTTCCTGAGATTGCTTTTATCATATTCCTGTTTTTTCATAATGTCAACTTTATCTGAGCAATTATCTTACTTTCTACATCTTACATAAATTTATCGTTTCATTTTTTCTTCTTTCTTTTTGTTATTTTGTGTTATCCTACAATTTTCTTTATATTTTTTATATATAATGCCGTACATACTTGCAGCCATACTTAAAAGCACTGGAAAAAAACATTTCATGATTTCGTTCACCCAAGACACCACCGTTGAAGGGCTGATTTTCTTGCAGATTGCGCGAACTTTAACTGCCAATTCCTGACTTCGTTAGAAGGCAACCATTCAAAAAAGCCAAAATAAAACCAGCAATCATAGGTAGAATGATACCAGAGCGAATGATATTCATATCTGGTTCTCACCCCTCAAAACAACTTTACACTGTGCTCTCTCGAGATTTCTTCCAACACTTTCCGAAGAAAATCCCTCAGTATCCACCTCTATCCTTCTCTCTTCTCATAGTTTTTCTTAAATTAACATTTCCCAGTAATTCGTTTTCTCCCCCATCTGCCGGATGCCAAACGCAGAAGCAAAGCAGCCGAACCGTTCACGTTTTTAGGGCAGACAAAAAGACGGATCTCCGTTTGTCAGAAACCCGCCTTGCAAAAATTAGATTTTCTCGTCTGCATTGTACGCAACGCGCAATTCGCTGTTGTTAAGCGCGTGATCTGCGCCGAAAAGGAACATATCGAAAAACTGCTCTAAATACTTGGTTGTCGCTTGGATGCCGTTTGGAAGATCGACATAGTTTGCACGCACCAGCGCATTGCGGAAGAACACCGAATGCTTCGCAAAGGCATTGAGATGGATTTGGAATCCCAAACCACGCAGATATCGGATCAACATTACCGCCAGAGATCGGGTATTCCCCTCATCAAACGGATGGATCTGCCAGATATCCGCTGCGAATTTTGCGATATGGCGATTGGTTGCAGCGGCCGACCGTCCCGCATAGGAGAATTGCTTTTCCATCTCAAAGTCATAACTAAGCAACCGACGGACACTTTGCGAACTGGCGTAATTCGCGGTCTCGCCTTGTAAAATCCATTCGTCCCGAGATACATCCGTATCTCGTATCTGTCCCGCGCAGTCGAAAACACCTGCGAATAGCCGACGATGGATCGCCTGCCATTCGAGCGGGGAGATCCCAGGCGCATCCTCGCTCAAAACCTGTACGATCCGGGCAGAGGTGACATCCGCCTCTCGCGTTGCAAAATCCGCTGCGGATTCCGCATTGCCGCTGTAATACTCCTGAAGCCGCTTCTGCACCCCATCAATATCAAGTGTCCCTCCGATATGTGCCCTTGCTGCTTCAAGCAGAAAATCTGATACTGCAATTTCTTTTACCGCCTGCAGTCCAATCGCAGTCTGCCAAAAACCAACTTTGTCGTTGCTATCCGTATCGCCCACCGCTAAGGAAAGCTGCCAATCCAGTTGTTGCTCCTCCATATACCTCTCGCCTTTCTCCCCTATTTTCAACTATTTTACATTTTCTAAATCAGTGCGTCAAGCGCTTTGCATGAAAATTTTCACAAAAGATATGGGTTTATCAAACATATTGGGCAAAACTGCAGCCGTAACCCGGGAACAGCGGTGGAATACGGACATACTGTGCTATCAGACCCGCCAATCACTCAAACCGGGGAGAGATTACCCCGGGACAGGGGGTGACATCGGTTTTTCTGATATCATCCAGAGGAAGCATTTCACATATCAGCAAGTGGTTTGAGGAAATAAACCACTTTGCACTGCTCGTCTACCCGGTTAGGACACGACCCTTTCAAGGTCGAAAAGCCGGTTCGAACTCGGCGCGGATCACCAATATGGTGCCATCGTCTAAATGGTAAGGACACCAGCCTCTCAAGCTGGAAATGCGGGTTCGAATCCAACCTGCCCACCAAAACACCGCAGGCCCAAGGTATATCGCTAACGGGACAGCGGTGTTTTTTGTTTCAAGGCAGATATCCTGTCAACTCCCTCGAACCTAATGGGATGTCGCTTCCTTGTTTCTGCTTTGAAATATGTACGCAATCGCCTCTGCCGGACTCTGAACCAGTTTTTCCGCTTCCGGCGTAGCTTCAGAATGCTCATATGATTTAACTTTCGTCGGTCGCACGGTGTAATCGAATCGCCAGACAGTGTTGCGGGTCTCGATGATTGCATCAGAACCGGAAAATCGAACCGGCAGCTCAACGATATCACAGACATCTCGTATCATATCTGCCATCACGCGATTACGTCGCGCGGAAATCTCGTCATATGCAGCAGAGTACTGGTCTCGTTTCATTGCAGCTCTCTCCCCTTCCCCGCCACAGCATCACCCCAGAGCATCCGGTGCATCTGTGCCCGGTCATGCCGCATGATGTACTGCATTGCTGCCATGGCATCATGCAGATCAGCGTCTTGAAGATGATATGCTGACTGTGTGAACGAAGCCATTACCAACTCATCCGGCATATCCTCCGTATAGTAATTCCGATGAAACAAAGAAATGTGTCCCCCGCTATCCGGCAAGATATCAAAATACCACTGGCCTGTGATCGTAGTCACGTAGGCACGAAGATGCTCAATATGCAGGAAGATATGGTAGGTGTCGTAGAAATCTTGCACCGCTTGACGGAGCGCAGCGTGATCATCCACCATTGCGTTTCGCCACCGCTTCTGGGAGTGGGCACGTGATTGGAAATCAGCAAAACGCGCATATATTGTTCCGTTGCGCATTTATAATCACTCTGAGCAAAGTGTCAAGCCAACATCAGAGAACTTAGGTAGGAAGAATAGTTTTTCGGTTGGAATGCCCTGACGGCAAGGTGAATATTTGCAATGGCAAACGCGCTTGGCTGCATCGCACGCATATCGGATATGGGGATCATTCCATGCCGTATGGAACATTTGGCTTCTAACGAATCACGCATCCGGCTTTTGTATTCCTGTGCGGCTTGCGGCAGACATTTCTCGCAAACACAATACCACTTCTTGGGAAACGCAGGGCGCCCGCCGAGCGCAATGCCATCCGGCAGCGTATCCAGCACAGGACAGGACACAGCATGGATCGTATGGGCGGATTTATCGGAGATATATTTGATGTCGGAATCAGATCGGATCTCTCGTCGAAGTTTTGAATCGGCCTTTCTGCCATTTTTCGACCTTCTCCCTCTCGGCTCTTCATTTGACATTGTAGCACAGTTGATTAAAAATGCCCAGAAAAAAACAGACAGGTGCTTGACCTGCCTGTCCTGCTGAAGACGTAAAGAATTGTTGCGAAAACTAACATAGGAAGTTATTCCACAAGAGCATTCTCTCTTTCTAAATACTTGAGAATACCTTATATATCATAACCAAAAAACATTGTAAAGAATGTGATATGTGTGAAAACTACTGCATATAAATGCAATCGTCACAACTGTTATGATTTATCCTATCATTTGGTTGTTGTCACAAAATGCCGTCATCCTATTATACAAGGGGATTTGCAAAAAAGGCTAATCAAGGCTTAGTTGCAGCAATGTCTTTAGCAGTATCCTTGGTCATGCGGTATTGCTCCGCAAATGTTTCATCTTCTTCCTGATATCCCATGTGCCGCAGCACTTGATAGGCCACCTCAGGTCTGAGCCCCATTGATTCCGCATATTGAACCGCACACCGATAGGTCAGGCTGTCTGGTGGACAGTCTTCCAGAGAGGTATGTATACTGATGTACGCATTGGAACGGGCCATATCTTCGATCTCATTCGTATTGATGGACAAATCGCCACGGAAGCACAAATCATCACCGACGGATACTGTATTCTGTGTGAAATCACCATCCAAGCATGTGCTAGGATATCCGGAAATGACCAGTGAGATAGCACGCAGGTAGAGTAGCTGCTCCTCTGGAATACGAGCAGTTAAGGATGGAGACTGCCCATAAACTTCCATAAGCGCCTGCCAATAACTGTAAAATCTTCCGATCTCGCTTTGCTGCACCATAAGCCCCTCTGGCGTTAATGCAGTTTTCAGTTGTGCCCGTACTTGCTCGAAATCCGTGTGGAATCGTTCAAAGCATAGTTCAAAATGCTGATAAACCCGATCAAGCACTTGCTCATAATTAGCATTGGTAATATCCTTTGTCTTATCCATCTTGCACAACGTTTCAATGTCATCTAGCATTTGCGCAGCCTGCTCAAGCTCGGCATTCAGAAATGATGAGTCGGAAAACATTTCCACATTCTGTGCTCCTCGCGCGATCATAATGTCGCGTGTACTTAACTGCTTCTGGACAATATCTGGCCAGCTACTTTTCTCCCGCTGGTTGGCATAGGCAAAAAATGCTTTGGATGCGCGCGTGACAGATTCTTTGTTTGCTGCTGGAACTCTTCGATATTCATTTTTCATAGTCGTGCGCTCTGAGGTTGACATATCCTTCATCAGTGGTTGTTCTACACCAAATTTTGCACGATAGGCTTCTTTTTCCTGTGCAATGCATGCATCACGTTCCTCTATAGTCAACTGGTGGCTTTCACGTGTTCGATAATACTCCAAATCAGATGCCTCTGTCATCTGGCGAGCTTCTAAAATATCCCGCATACAGCGATGCTGCTTTTCAATTTTTCGATATGTTCCAGAGAAATTAAAATACCGCACCCCTCGCATTGCACCATTATCATCATAATTGATATTCAGGTTGCGCAAGTTGCAGGCGCAAGTCAAATACTTGTCGAAAGCCGGGAACTGATCCAAAAGCAGTGAGCATCGCGCACGCATTTCATTATCAAGTTCATTCCACTGATCGCGATGCTGCTCCCGAAAGTCCCAGAGCTTTTTCAACGTGTCATGCTGCTGCAGCGCTTTTATTAAATCGATTGTTTTACTTGTATTGACAAAATCCCTATCCTCCAAGCAGGTGTGATCGAGCTTCATTTGACTTACTGCTACCAGATCGAGTGGCGCCCCATTTGCGTTTTCTGGTTGGAAAAAAATCCTTGGCTTGTTCCATTAAGTTTAACATATCGGGTGCAGCCTCTTGGGGTGGGATTTGGAACATTCGTGCGGCGGATTGCTGTTTTTTTCTTGCCGCATTCTGATTTGCTTTGCGCGCCCGTTCCTCTCTCAGCATCGCTTTTTTGCGTTCGCGCGCAGACATGTTTATATATGGATCAGGTGAGATTTCAGCAGTCTGCTGTATCGGTGTCAACTGCACTACATGCCGCATGCGAGCGGCATGCAGGCGCTGTATACTCTTCGTTGCGTACCGGTTCTGCTGCCTGTGTTCATACTGTTGCGTTGGCTGTTCGCCCTGCATTAGTTGCTGTGTTGTCTGCTCAGTCTGCATTTGAGTTTCAATTATCTGATGTTCCGTTTGCTGTTGCATCATCTGTTCGCATGCCGTGACTGGAGTATCTTTTCCCATATTGCACCTCTCATATAGATCGTTTGACTGCTGTCCTGCATAATGCCATTTTTACAACCAGTATTCTGCCGTAATTCCGCGTTGGCGTAATACATTAGGCAGAATCTTATCGACCAACATGCTGGCTGTTGATGAAACGGTTATAAGGTTTACAACGGTATCTCCGGGATATAACGCCTTCGCCACTTGTGCCGCGTGCAGTAGCAAAACAGCTGCTGCACGCGGTGCGTCAGGGGCAGCATACAAAAAAGATAAATACAACTCGTCCACCAGTTGCTCGGCGAGCAGGAGCCCAGCAATCTCCCCCCGATTCAGCACAGCAAACGAAAGTGCTTTCTGGTAATCTGATGCCTGCACAGGCTGTGGGATTGGCAACGCCTCCCTTAACACCGCACGCGTATTAAACCGGTGCAGCACCTCTCTGGGTACTTCAGACAGTTGAATAACACTTTCTTGCCCAATTCGGCTATCTCCCAGTAGCTTTTTAGGAATAGCAGAAAGTGGAAAGCTACAAACAGTATCTTGTTTTTCGCCAATCACAAATCCCACTGTGCGAAACAGGGATGCGATAGCAGACACTGTTCCGTATAAATGGGCTCGCACACATGGAATCCCCCCTGCCTGCCGGGCATCCAGCAGAAGAGCACGCAACATCTGTCGCCCAATGCCTTTGTGCCGCCACGCATCCGCCACACAGATTTGATCAATTTCAAGCCCAGCATCTCCTACAGATGCCACTAGTGCGCCGACTGCTGTACCATTGGATTCATCCACTGCACCATAGATGACCTGATTAGATTTTTCGGACAGTTCACCGCAAAATGGCGCAAACCACGTATACTGCTCTTGCGTAACAAAAATGACTTGCACTATATCACCTCGCGCTACTATTTATATCTCTCAAAGCAAGATAAACGCGACGCTTCTTAATCTTGCATTCAGTCCTCATGTGGCTGAAGCCCCGTACTTCAGTGCGAGAAGAGCGTCACGCGCACCTAATATGTTAATTTTATTATACACGACCTTCCGCATGGGACGAAGTGCAGTTTACGCTGAAAACCTGCATTTTACGATGTGGCATGGGTGTCCCCACAATCCACAATGTGAATGCTGAATGAACGAGATACTGCAGTGCTGAAGTGCACTTGCAAAATACATAAAAGAACAGACAGGTACTTGACCTGTCTGTTCTGCTGGGGACAAAAAGAAAGAAGAAACACTGCGAAAACCAATCATTCGCCAGAATTAGTGTAGCCTGAAACTATTGAAGTAAGCGTCAAATAGGACGGCGAATTGAAAGTGGACGCAGAGTGTGCCAGAATATGAGAGGAACTCACCGAGACTCACAGTGAGTCTCGGTGAGTTTTTAGCACAAGGCGTAACAGTCACCGAAAGTTACCGGCAGTGCGGGTGAGCAAGAGGGTTCAGGAGGCACACAGATGAGCAAGGAATTAACCATACAGACATTAGGCCAGCGACAGCGGCTGCTGGAATGGAGTCAGAAAGTAGCAGAGTGCAGAAGCAGCGGAATGTCAGTAAAACGGTGGTGCAGTGAAAACGGAACCACCCCAAAGACCTATTA
>NZ_JNJN01000058.1 GCF_000701665.1 Agathobaculum desmolans ATCC 43058
GTCCAACCGAGGGATTCTGGGGAATCATTAAATCCGAAATGTACTATCTGCAAACGTTCAAGGACGAGAAATCCCTTCGCTCGGCCATTGAGAAATACATCCATTTCTACAACTACGAGCGTTTCCAGGAGCGCTTTGAAACCCGCACTCCGATGGAAGTCCGCACGGAGGCATTAAACTCCGATACCCCTGCACTGTATCCCATTCCTGAAAATAAGCGTATTCAAAAATACAAAGAAAAGTTCGCTGCATAAACAAGCTCACCGTTCCCGAAAAAGGAAACGGCGAGCATAACCGCACTATATTTTATTTATTTCTCCGGTCTACCTTGACAGGGGCGGATCAATGTGCCTGACTTTTTTCTTGCTTTTCCGTCGTACATCGTTATTTTTTGTAAAGTATAACGTAAAATCCGGACGGAAATTGTATTTTCCGCCCGGACATGCTATGATAAAACCATCAGACCGAACGGAGGAAACTGCTTTGTTGACGATCGGAGAATACAGCAGGCCGCAAAGCCTGGATGAAGCCTATGCGCTTTGTCAAAAAAAGAATAACGTGGTGCTGGGCGGTATGCTCTGGCTTAAAATGCAGCACCGGCGGGTCGGCACGGCGATCGATCTGTGCGATCTGGGGCTTGACCGGATCGAGGAGACAGCGGACGCATACCGCATCGGGGCGATGGTGCCGCTGCGTGCGCTCGAGACGCACGCCGGTCTTGCCGCGCTGACGCAGGGCGCAATGGCCGAGGCCGTCCGCCACATTGTGGGCGTGCAGTTCCGCAACTGCGCCACGGTGGGCGGCAGCGTATGGGGGCGGTTCGGCTTTTCCGATGTGCTGACGCTGCTGCTGGCGCTGGACGCGCGGGTCGTGCTGCACCACGCGGGCGAAATGCCGCTGGCGGATTTCGCCGCCCTGCCGTGTAACACACGCGATATCCTGACGCAGATCATCCTGCCCAAAACCGGGGGACGGACGGTGTACCTTTCCCAGCGCAATATTTCAACGGATTTTCCTGTGCTGACCTGTGCACTCAGCGAACGGAACGGCGCATACACCTGTGTGATCGGCGCGCGCCCCATGCCCGCCGCAGTGTTTGCGGATGAAAAGGGCGTGCTCGCACAGGGCATCACGGAGGACAGCGCCCGCGCTTTTGCAGAGGATATCGCCGCCCGCGCGGTGCTCGGCGGCAATATGCGTGCGAGCGGGGACTACCGCCGTGCCATCTGCAAGGTGCTGGTGCGCCGCGCGGCGATGGCGCTTTCGAAGGAGGGATAAGGCATGGAGATCAAACTGACACTCAACGGTAGGCCGGTAGCTGCATCCATCGCGCCGGATACCCTGCTGCTCGATTTTGTGCGCGCACAGGGCTGTTTGTCGGTCAAGCGCGGCTGCGAAACTGCAAACTGCGGCTTATGTACCGTGCTGATGGACGGCACGCCCGTGCTTTCGTGCAGCGTGCTGGCAGCGCGTGCGGCGGGCCGCCATGTGCAGACGCTGGAGGGTTTGCAGGAGGAAGCTGCGGACTTTGCCGCTTTCATCGCCGATCAGGGTGCGGAGCAGTGCGGCTTCTGCAACCCCGGCTTTGTGATGAATACCGTAGCGCTGCTGCGTGAAAACCCCGACCCGACCGATGATGAGATCCGCGCCTATCTGGCGGGCAACCTGTGCCGCTGCTCGGGGTATGAGGGACAGCTGCGCGGCATCCGCGCTTATCTGAACAGCAAAAAGGAGGGCTGACGATGGCGAACAACTGGAAAGCGGTCGGCAGGCCGGTCCGCAAAAAGGACGCGATGCAGCTGCTGCTCGGCAAGCCTGCCTATGTGGACGATGTGACCTCGCGGGACTGTCTGGTGGTCAAGGTGCTGCGTTCTCCTCACGCCCATGCGCTGATCGAGGAGATCCGCACAGACATTGCGGAAAAGGTGCCGGGCATCGCGTGCATCTTTACATGGAAGGATGTGCCGCAAAAGCGCTTTACCATGGCGGGGCAGACCTATCCGGAGCCTTCCCCCTATGACCGGCTGATCCTCGACCGCCGCGTGCGTTTTGTGGGCGACGCGGTCGCGGTGGTCGCGGGCGAAAGCGAAAAAGCCGTCGATCAGGCGCTCGGATTGATCCGGGTGTGCTATCAGGTGCTCGAGCCGGTGCTCGACCTGCACACCGCCAAGGATAACCCGATTTTGGTGCACCCGGAGGAAAACTGGCAGTCGCTCTGTCCGGTTGGGGCGGATAACCGGCGCAACCTGTGCGCAAGCGACACCTGCAGCGACGGCGATGTGGATGCCGTGCTGGCCGACTGCGACGAGGTCGTCGAGCACACCTATCATACCAAGGCCTGCCAGCAGGCGATGATGGAGACCTTCCGCACCTATGCGGAAATGGACGCCTACGGGCGGCTGCATATCGTTTCCTCCACACAGATCGTGTTCCACGTGCGGCGTATCCTTGCCAATGCGCTGGATATCCCCAAAAGTAAGATCCATGTGGAAAAACCGCGCATCGGCGGCGGCTTCGGCGCCAAGCAGACGGTTGTGGCCGAGGTCTATCCCGCGCTGGTCACATGGAAAACCGGCCGTCCCTCTAAAATGATCTATTCCCGCGAGGAATGCCAGATCGCAGGTTCGCCGCGCCACGAAATGGAGCTGCATGTGCGTGTCGGCGCGAACCGGGACGGCGTGATCCGTGCGATCGACGTATATACCTTGTCCAACACCGGCGCATACGGCGAGCACGGCCCGACCACGGTCGGTCTGTCCGGTCATAAGTCGATCCCGCTGTACACCGGCAATCTGGAAGCCTTCCGCTTCGCGTACGACGTGGTATATACCAATGTGCAGGCGGCAGGCGCCTACCGCGGCTACGGCGCAACGCAGGGTATCTTTGCGGTGGAAAGCGCGGTCAGTGAGCTGGCCGACCGGCTGGGGATCGATCCGGTTGTCCTGCGCGAAAAGAACATGGTGCGCGAGGGACAGATCATGTCCGCTTATTATAACGAGCCGGCAAGCGCCTGTGCGCTCGACCGCTGTATGGCGCATTGCAAGGCGCTGTTCGGCTGGGAAGAAAAATATCCCGTGCGCGACATGGGGAACGGCAAGGTGCGCACCGCGGGCGTGGCGATGGCGATGCAGGGCTCGGGCATCTCCGGCGTGGATGTCGGTTCGGCAACCATCAAGCTGAGCGACGAAGGCTTTTATAACCTGTCAATCGGCGCGGCGGATATGGGCACGGGCTGCGATACCATTCTTGCGCAGATGGCAGCCGAATGTCTGGACTGCTCGGTGGATGATATCGCCGTATTCGGCGCGGATTCGGACGCTTCGCCGTATGATTCCGGTTCGTATGCCTCCTCGACCACCTATGTCACCGGCAAGGCGGTGGAAAAGGCCTGTGCGCAGCTCAAGGAAAATCTGTGCAGAATTGCGGCAGGTATGCTGGATTGTGACGTGGACGAAGTAGAATTTGCGGGCCGTACTGTTAAAAAGCTCGACGGCACGGACGAGGTTTCGCTGTTTGACATTGCCGCGAAGTCGATGTGCGGCAACGAAACCGCTGCGCAGGTGACCGTTTCGCATTCGTCGCCCATTTCGCCGCCGCCGTTTATGGTCGGCATGGTCGAGATCGAGCTGGATACCGAAACCGGTCAGGTCGATGTGCTCGATTATACCGCCGTGGTGGACTGCGGCACGCCGGTCAATCCCAACCTTGCCCGGGTGCAGACCGAGGGCGGCATCGTGCAGGGCATCGGCATGGCGCTTTTTGAGGATGTGACCTATGAACCGTCCGGACGCATCATGGAAAATTCGCTGATGCAGTATAAAATCCCGACACGGCTGGATATGGGCAGGCTGCGGGTCGAGTTTGAGTCCAGCTATGAGCAGTCGGGCCCGTTCGGCGCCAAGTCGATCGGTGAGATCGTCATCAATACCCCCTCTCCTGCCATTGCCCATGCCATTGCCCACGCGACCGGTGTGTGGCACCGCACGCTGCCTATTACCCCGGAAAAGGTGCTGCGCGGCATCCAAAGCAGCCGGAAATGACGCATATCCTATATTTGGCCGCAGGAAACAGCCGCCGCTTCGGGGAAAACAAGCTGCTTTACTCATTAGGCGGCAAACCGCTTTACCGGCATGGGCTGGATACGCTGGCCGCCGCGGCACAGCAGCGCACGGACTGTACGCTGACCGTGGTATCCCGCCACCGTGCGGTGCTGGATGGTGCGGCGGCGCAGCACATCCGCACGGTATACAGCCCGGAAAGCGAAAAGGGGCTGTCCTACACCATCCGCGCGGGGGTGGGTGCGCTCGATTTGCAGCAAACGGATTTCATCCTGTGCGCGGCGGCGGACCAGCCCTACCTTTCGGTGCAGACGGTGCTCCGCCTGCTGGATGCCGCCCGCCCCGGTGTTGCCTGCGCCCGTGTCTGCTGGGGGGAACAGCGCGGCAATCCGGCGCTGTTTTCCGCCGCGCTTGTCCCGGCGCTGCGTGCGCTGACCGGAGATGAGGGCGGCCGCGTACTGCTGCGGCGCGGGGACTGTGTGCCGGTTTTTGCGGCATCCGCGCGCGAGCTGTGGGATGTGGATACCAAAGCCCAGCTATGCCCGCCGCCGCAGGCATAGCCGCTGCCGGATAGAAAAAACGGATGGACACGGGCTGTTCCTTCCCGGGAAATGGGGAGATTCTGCCTGATTTTTGGTGATTTCCTACGAAAAATTCCTGCGTAAGCGATAAAACTTTACGGGCGCAGATGCGATCCCCCTTCCCTCCTTGGACTGATTCTGCATGTAAAACACCTCCCCTCGTTATTTTAACGAGGGGAGGTGTTTTCGCAGATAATGACTGACTGATAAACCGGGATTTTTTACAGAATCGTTCACCTGACTCAGAGAATGTTTTGTATCTCCCTTAATGATGATACGTTGATGATACGTTATAATTTACTTTCATTCCGCATGGAATATTTTTTTGATCAGGATTGTAGAAGCATGTCTGCATTCCAAATTGAATTCCTCCTAACATATCAGATGACAGGGAATCCCCTATTATCATAATCTCATAAGGCTGAATTTTCTATTCTGTTTTTGCATTCAAACGATTGATACAAGTGCTAAAGAAGGTTTCAGAAGGTTTTGAACTGCCGATTTCTTCTGAGATAAACAAATCTGAAAAATATGGCAGCATTCCGCTTATTTTCAGTCTGTTCACTTGCTGCATATAGGGACCGTTGCTGGCAACACAAAGAATATATTTGCTGTGTAGATATTTCACCAATTCCATTGCACCGTTTTCGGGAATCGCACTTTCAAACAAACACTCTTGAAAGTATTTTTCAAACGCTATCCCATCAGCCGATATCCCCAAATATTCAAAGATCATATTCCAGCGTTTTTTCTGTAATTCTTTAAAGTCTAATTTCCCCTTTTCAATTAACTGCCATAAGTCAGTATTTATTTGATTAAAAACAGAGAACATTCTATCTTCATATGTTCCTATTTCAAATTTTTCAAATCCACTTTTCATGGATTCCTTCGCATACGCATTAAAACTTAACAGAGTATTATCAATATCGAATAAAATAACCTTTAACATATCGTATTCTCCACAAATTTTAATTTATTGTTTTATCTACTCTATCATAAGTTTTTGCTCCGTTCAATGCATAGTAACATGGACAGAGTTGAAACCCATCAAACCAAATGTAAAAATGGAGCGGACACCGCCCGTCTTGCCAAACCGCAGCAAATATGCTATGCTAAATAACCGTGAGGTATATGCTCATAATATGGTTGAGCGTTTCTACCAACTGCCGTAAATGGTTGACTACCGGTTTTCACAGCCAGTAGTCTACCATTTTATTTTTTGGGAGGAAATAAACGATGAATTATGATGTAATGATCATCGGCGCAGGCCCGGGCGGTATTTTTTCGGCGTATGAGCTGGTGCAGCGCGACCCCTCGCTGCGGGTGGCGGTGTTTGAATCCGGCCACCGGCTGGACCGGCGCACCTGCCCGATCGACGGGGACAAGGTCAAATCCTGCGTGCACTGCCCGGTCTGCTCGATTATGAGCGGTTTTGGCGGCGCGGGCGCTTTTTCGGACGGCAAGTATAATATCACCAATGATTTCGGCGGCACGCTGCACGAGTATATCGGCAAGCAGAAGGCACTGGAGCTGATGCACTATGTGGACGAGATCAATATGCGCTACGGCGGCGAAGGCACCAAAATGTATTCCACCGCGGGCAGCGATTTGAAAAAGGTGTGTATGCAGAACGACCTGCACCTGCTCAACGCTTCCGTGCGGCATCTGGGCACGGATATCAACTATGTGGTGCTCGGCCATCTATATGATTTTCTCAAGGATAAGGTAACGTTTTATTTTGATATGCCGGTCGATACGGTCGAGGCAGCAGCGGACGGTTACCGCATCCGCTGCGCGGCGGGCGAATACACCGGCAGACAGTGCATCATCTCGGTCGGCCGCAGCGGCAGCAAGTGGATGGAGCGTGTCTGCCATGAAATGGGCATTGAAACCCAGTCCAACCGTGTGGATATCGGCGTGCGCGTCGAGCTGCCCGCGGAGATATTCGCCCACCTGACCGATGAGCTGTATGAAAGCAAGATCGTGTACCGCACACCCAAATACGGTGACCGCGTGCGCACCTTCTGCATGAATCCGCGCGGCGCGGTCGTTACCGAAAACACCAACGGCATTGTAACGGTCAACGGCCACAGCTATGAGGATCCCGCCCGGCAGACCGGCAACACCAACTTTGCCCTGCTGGTGGCCAAGCACTTTTCCGAACCGTTCAAGGATTCCAACGGCTATGGCGAAAGCATTGCCCGGCTGAGCAACATGCTGGGCGGCGGCGTGATGGTGCAGCGTTTCGGCGACCTGATCCGCGGGCAGCGCAGCACTCCCTCGCGCATCGAGGAATCCTTCACCGTGCCGACGCTGAACGCCAGCCCGGGCGATCTGAGTTTGGTGCTGCCCAAGCGGATTCTGGACGGCATCATCGAAATGATCTACGCGCTGGATAAGGTCGCGCCCGGCACTGCCAACGACGATACCCTGCTCTACGGCGTAGAGGTCAAGTTCTATAACATGGAGGTCGCGGTCGGCCCGGATCTGCAGACCCGCTACCCCGGCCTGTATATCATCGGCGACGGCAGCGGCATTACCCATTCGCTGTCGCACGCATCTGCCAGCGGCGTGTATGTGGCACGACAGATCGCCGGGGATGCCCGCTGAACCGTACCGCACAGAAAGGAGCATACCGCTTTGCAACAGATCCTTTTGATCGCCACGGGCGGCACGATTGCCTGCCGGGAAACCGCACAGGGACTGGCCCCTGTGCTGGACGGTGCTGCCCTGCTGCAGGAGCTGCCTGCACTCCGTGCGTGGTGCACGGTTTCGGTCTGCGATCTGCTGCGGTTGGATTCGACCGACCTGACCGCCGGTGACCGGATGCAGATCGCCCGAACAGTATGGGAAAACCGCGCACGGTATGATGGGTTCGTCATCGCGCACGGCACGGATACGCTGTCCTACACCGCCGCCCTGCTGCACCATGTCCTGCGTGAAATCGACAAACCGGTCATCCTGACCGGCTCGATGCTGCCCATGGGAGCGCCCGGCTCGGACGCGCCGCGCAACCTGCTGGATGCCTGCCGCACGGCGGTATCCGGCCGCGCCGGTGTATTTGCAGTGCTGCACGGCAAGGTGATCGAGGGCTGCCGCGTGATCAAACGCCACTCCTCCGAAATGGATGCGTTTCTCTCCGCCGGTACGCCGCCTGCCGCTGCCATCAACCCGGACGGTACGCTGACATGGCAGGCGCCGCCGCAGCCGCCGGGCACGCCATCGCTGGTTCAGCAGATCGATCCCCATGTGCTGCTGGTCAAGCTGATCCCTGATTTGGCGCCGTCCTTTTTTCAGGCGCTGCACGGATATCCCCATGTGATCATAGAGACCTTCGGTGCGGGCGGTGTGCCCGCACGGTTGGAGGATGCGGTGCGCGGACTGATCCGCAGCGGTACGCGCGTGTACATCACCAGCCAGTGCACAGAAGGCGGCGCGGATCTGCATAAATATGAGGTGGGCCGCCGTGCCGAGAAAATGGGGGCAGTCTCCCTTGGCTTACGCACGACCGAGGACGCTCTTGCCGCCGTGATGTGCGGGGAACTGTAACACAGGGTTATAAAATATCCACAGCCTGTGCATACTTCTTCAAAAGGAAGGAGGGTTTGCCATGCAGGTAGAAATTGACCGCGGCGGCTGCATTTCGTGCGGCCTGTGCGAAGCCACCTGCCCGGCGGTGTTCCGCATTGCGGAAGATGGGCTGGCTGAGGCCTATCACCAGCCTGCGGACGATGCCGAGCGGGACGGTGCGCAGGCCGCTGCGGCGCAGTGCCCGGTATCGGTCATCCACACCACGGCATAAGCCGGAAATACCGATATGCCTCCGGAAACCGCTCGGATGCAGAAAAAAAGTTCCCGTTAGGGAACTTTTTTGCGACAGGCGAAAAACTTTGCTTTTCCGACGATCTGTGTTTGGGTTTTGCCTGTCACGGGCGGGAAAAGTTCCTGTATGCAAGCTTTTACTCTCTCAAAATATAAAAGCTGAGGATGGATGTCCTCAGCTTTTATGTATTGATGCTCAAATATCGGCTGCCATGCCACGCGGCGCTTAGTCGCGGAACTGCACGGTTTGGGATGCCGCGTCCATGCCGTCTACAATGGCAAGCGATTCGACGCGCAGACCCTTTTCCCGCAGCAGCTGACCGCCGTGCTGGAAGCCCTTTTCAATAACAATGCCGATCCCTGCCACCTGTGCGTGCGCTTCCTCGATGATTTGGCACAGGCCGAGCGCGGCACAGCCGTTGGCGAGGAAATCATCGATGATGAGCACGCGCTCACCCGGCTGCAAAAAACGGCTGGCAACGATAACCTCGTACTTCCGCTTATGGGTAAAGGATTCGATCGGCGCGGACAGCATTTCCCCGTCCAGATTGATCGACTGGGTCTTTTTTGCAAATACAACGGGCACATGGAAATACTGCGCCGCAATCGCCGCAATGCCAATGCCCGAGGATTCGATGGTCAGGATCTTATCCACCTGTACATCCGCGAAGCGGCGGCGGAATTCCTTGCCCATTTCGTTGAACAGCTCGATATCCATTTGGTGATTGAGGAAATTATCCACCTTGAGCACGTTGCCCTCTTTGATCACACCGTCTTTTCTGATGCGTTCCTTCAACAGTTCCATGCTATCCATCCTTATCCGTACTGCGTTTCTGTTATAGATAAGCATACCATTTTTTTTGCGCAGTGTATAGCTTTTTTCCGGATAGCGGTTATTTTGCTTGACTATAATACGAATTCGTATTATAATATTTTCAGTTCTGATTCGTACTGTGAGGGAATGCCATGAACACGGCAGCCCGTCTGCCGGCTGCGCCGAGCGGATTCCCGTTTGAGCAAAGGAGTGCATAGAATGTCAAAGGATCGCGAAAAAGTACGCCGCCTGATGGTGTCGATCAACCGGATCGACGGGATCTGGTACCGTCTGGCGCGCCGGAGCGGGGTCAAGGTCAACATGCTTTCGCTGCTGTTTGCGCTGGATGACGGTACACCCCGCACACAGAAGCAGATCTGTGAAGAATGGATCATCCCCAAAACCACTATCAATACCATTGTAAAGGAATGTGTGGCGGCAGGCTATGTCAGGCTGCTGCAAAACGGGCATTCCCGCGAAAAGCTGCTTTATCTCACCCCGGAAGGGCAGGCATATGCCCAAAAGGCGCTCCGGCTGTTTTATCAGGTGGAAAACGCCGCCATGGAGCGCACGCTGCAAAGCTGCTCGCCCGCGTTTATCGAGGACATCGGCCGCTATGCGGAAAACCTGCGTGAGGAAGCGGAAAAAGCTGACGCAATATTGTAATCGGAAAAGGACGCTGTATCATGTTATCCCATATCAAATGGAAAAATGTAATGTTATGTATAGCCGGCAGTGCGATTTTATCCTTTGGCCTGTATAATATTCACGCGCTGTCCGGCGTGACCGAGGGCGGCATCCTCGGCATGACGCTGCTGCTCAACCATTGGCTGCATTTGTCGCCTGCGGTTTCCGGCTTTTTGATGAACGCGGCCTGCTACATTCTGGGCTGGCGGATGCTGGGACGGTCGTTCGTGTATTATTCGATTGTGGCAGGCGGCGGATTCTCGCTGTTTTACGCGGTTTTCGAGCAGTTCCCGCCGATCTGGCCGCAGCTTGCGGATATGCCGCTGACGGCGGCGCTGGTGGGTGCGGTATTCGTCGGTGTGGGGTGCGGGCTATGCGTGCGTGCAGGCGGCGCCCCCGGCGGGGACGATGCGCTGGCCATGGTGGTCAGCAAGGCGGTCGGGTGCGATATCCGCTGGGCGTATCTTGCCAGCGATCTGATCGTGCTGGCGCTGTCCCTATCCTATCTGGATTTTAAGCGGATCGCACTGTCGCTGCTGACCGTGCTGCTTTCCGGGCAGATCATCGGTCTGCTGCAGAAAAACAGTCTGGCTCGCATTACCCGACGCAGGGAGATGTCCCGGGAAGGGCGGGAATGATGATTTCCCGCAGCTGGAACGATTCCGGTAATTTCTACTTATTGGCATATTTCTGCTGAAAGTATTGTGGAAATCACGAAAAATACCCTTGTATGAAGGTAGGAAAACGCGAAAAGTGACAAAAAGCGAATTATGATATAGACAAACCGGAAAACTGCTGATATAATGCTGCAAAACCGCAAAAAAGGAGTGAAAACGTATCATGCGCTATTTGACCGTGTATGAGGCAGCAAGGCTTTGGCATATCGACGTGAATGTGCTGAAAGAGCGGTGCGCGTGCGGCGTGATCGCAGGCGCACGGTGCCAGAATCAAATCTGGATGATCCCTATGCACCTGTCCTGACTCCTACCCAGCGGCAGCAGCCGCAGAATCCGGAACAGCAAACCGCCCGTCCCCTCTGCCGGCAAGGCAGAGGGAGCGGGCGGTTTTTTGTTGCAGCCGGTGCGCCTTATGCAAGCGGCGCGGCGGCTTTTTTGGGGCTGCCGTTGTCAAACGGCTGCTCGAACCGGTAGTGCATGAGCCAGCCCGAGGCAAACTGCGCAGCATATTGTCCGGCAAGCGAGGCCGCCCGGATGCGGGCCAGGCCGAACAGCTCGGGCACTGAGTCGGTGCGGGTCTGTGCGGGGGGCCACAGGTTGTGCCACGGTGCGTGCTGCTCGTTGAGGGCATCCCAGCCCGGCTGCTCGATCTTCATGTGGCCGCTCAGCAGGGCGCCGCGGCCGGCCAGACGCTCAAGCCGCTGTGCGGTGCGGTAAACGGCGCGGTGGTCGCTGTACAGGAAGCTCTCCCACGAGAGCATTTCATCCAGCGCGCAGCGCAGCTCGTGCGGGGCGACCTGTACGCCGTATACCTTGTGCAGCACAACATGCAGCAATACGGAAAGCACGGCTTTTTCTTCCGCCGGCAGAGAGTACAGATCCTCGGGCGCAAACGTGGTCACCGCAGCGCCGCGCACCCGTTCGTACAGCAGATAGTCGATATCGCTTTCGATCTGGCAGTGCACCGCAGAAGCAGACAGCTTGGCATCTGCCGAGCGGATCTGCTCCTGCCGGCAGTAAACATAGGGATGGATCTCGCTGTCCAGCGCATAATGGCAGAGGAAGCCGTAAAAATATGCCGCTGCGATCTCCTGCGCGGCGCCGGTCAGGCAGTGTACGGCCTGCGCAAAGGCTGCGAACAGCTCGTCCGTCTGTTCGCTGTGCATCCGGTTGCCCAGCTTGTGCAGCGGGCTGCCGAGTAGTATTTTGCGGTAAAACAGCGGGTCAGGTCCTTGACAGCCCCAGCGGAAGCTGACCGGATGCTTTTTCGCCAGCTCCTGCACCGGCGCGGGGAATACGGCGAGCGCCTGTTCGCCAAACAAATGATGAGAAACAAAATCCGCCATAAAAAGCCCTCCTTTGCGGGTGGTGATGTGTTATTTCAGCCTGTCGAAAAAGTCTTTGCGCGAGCCGCGCACATGGAATAGAAAATTGCAGCAAGCCGTAATTTTCATAAAACAAATCGCCCGAATATACGAACTCTTTATAAGCTATTAAATGTCCATACAGCATGGTGTTGCCCGTGTTTTATGGAACTTTTCAAGGAAGATACTTCACATTTCTTCGCCCCGCTTTTTATAACTTTGCCGTAAAAAGTGGTATATAAAGTGGTAAACCGTTTTCTTGAAGTTATGCGATCAATTTTACCACTTCTGCCTTTACAGCATCCAATGATACATGCGCATAAAGGTTCAAAGTAATGTTGATATCCGAATGTCCCATAATATACTGTAAACTTTTCGGATTTATATTTTTATTCACAAGCCGGGTGCAGAATGTATGCCGCAGCACATGCGGGGAAATTTTCGGAAGCTGTTCCTCGTGCGTCCTGTTATACTTCTGTACTGCACGGCACAATGCTTCCTGATAGTGGTGTGCAGAGTATGGCTGCCCGGATTTATTGACGAACAAAAAATCACTGTACCCGTCTATTGTAAACGCTTCCGGTTCGCCCCGCCTTGCTAGCACACATTCAAACGCTTCGCGGGCTTCTGCACTCATCGGCACTTTGCGGATACTGCTCTTGCTTTTCGGCGTATCAATATAATAACCGCTGCCGCCCTTTTCCCAGCAAAGTTGGTGGTCGATATTGATAAGGCCGTTTTCAAAGTCTATATCCTGTACCGTCAGCCCGCAGAACTCGCCAATCCGCAGTCCTGTCCTTAACAGGATCAGGATTTCGTTGTAATAACGGTCATACGGCTTATCCTGCCTGATGAAGTCAAGCAGCACCCGTTCCTGTCTTTCTGTCAGGGCAGACCGCACATTAACCTCGTTCCTTATCACAGTGTTAAGTGCAAAGTCAAACGGATTTTTCCGCAGCCACCCATCAGACACCGCCATTTGAAATGCGGCCTTGAGCGACCGTCTGGTATTGTTGATCACACGGTAGGAAAGCCCTTTCCCCTGCATCCGCAGCGCCCATTCCTGCGCATCAGAAGGCTTCACACAGGAGATCGGCTTTGCACCAAGCAAATCCTCTGCTATCAACTTGGCCGTGTACTGCCTGTTTCCTTTTGTGCTGCGCTTGACATTGCTCCGCAAGGTAGTAAACCTCGTATACAGCTCACCCACTGTCATCCTGCTGCCGGATGTACTGACGCCATCCGAGAGATTTTTCCGTATCTCCTGCTCCTTGTCGCGCAGGGCAACGCAGTCCCGCTTCCCGGCAGGTATTTTGTCCGTTGCAACCAGCTTCCATGAGTAGACGGACTGCGGTTTCCCGTCTGCATCCACATATTTGTAAAGGTATCTTCCATCTTTTCTTTGGCTCTCCCCAGTCCTGAGTACGCGGTTTTTGGAATCGCGCCGTTTTTCCGACATGGTATCGCTCCTTTCCGAATTTCAGGGAAAGAGCCTTGATACGACACAATGATTATACCACAGCAGCAGTAAGAGTACAGCCCTTTGTCCTGTATTTTATGTGGTATTTCGATTGGCGTATCAAGGCCCTTTTTTATATTACGTCCAGCGTATCGATCACCTTTTCAAACTGACGGCGCTTAATCTGGATGCGGTTGCCGTTCCGGATCAGCCACGGCGCATCCGGATTTTCCTCTGCTAATCTGCGCAGCTTGTTTTCCCCGATGCGGAAATAGCAGGCCGCTTCCTTGATCGTCAGCGTGTATTGTTCATAGACCGGGATATAGATTTCTGCCATTCGGCCACCTCCCACAACATTGCTTTTTCCCATTCCCGAAATAAAAACAGCGGTACAGGTGCAGGCATTTTGCAAACGCCCGCAGCTATACCGCTCCCTTGGTCTGGTTCTTCATGACTGTATTCCCTTTCAAAGGTTCAAAATGGTTTGCGGTTTTGCTGCTTGCTCATTACTTTTAATCGTCCCTGTGAGGGGGTAGATACTGCTTATTTGATAACCATATCCTCAATATTGCTTGTCTGCTGCTCTACAATGGTTTTCAGCCTGCTTGTCAGTTCCTTTGCCTGATATATCCCTTCCAAATGGTTTGTCCCGTTCTTCTCGTCGATCATACGGACGGCCTTGATCGTCCCTATCGTCTGTTTATCTATCCAGTTTAAGGTACGTTCCAAATCG
>NZ_JNJN01000059.1 GCF_000701665.1 Agathobaculum desmolans ATCC 43058
ACTGACGGTTCAGAGTTTTCAGATCGTATCGAATCGTATCCATAGGGGTATAGTCCCGCAATTCGATCCAGTTGTCAAGAGCGTATTTGGCGATCTTCATAGCATCCGCCTTATCGGTCTTGACCTTGCGGAGAGAGTTATTGCCGTACTCCTTGATGAGCAAAGGGTTGACCGCCGAGACATAGAGTCCGGCTTTGTGGAGAACCGTGGCGATACTCTCATAGTAGCGCCCAGTGTGTTCCATGACAACCCGTGTTTCACCCTCGATGGATTTGAGCTGCTCTGCCAGAGCTTCCAAATCTTCTGCGTTGTGGCGCACATCAAAGGGCAGCTTCACAACCTCACCAAAAGGACGAAGGACAGCGACCGTACTCTTTCTGCTGGAAACATCAATACCTGCTGCGTTCATGTTCCTCACTCCTGAAAAGAAATTGCAATGGACAAAGCCATTCTACCCATTGCTGATTCTATCTGTTTGGTGACACGAACACACGGCTCTACCTGCACAAATCGAACGCTGCGAATAGGAGGATGGCTGACTGACTCAATAACGGGCATGAAGCCCTTGGAGGTTTGGGTCAGACCATTACTTTCCTATTCTAACAGCTTAGGCAACGAGATGTCCCATGCCTATGGCTGGCTACCATAAACCAAGGGGCAAATATATAGTAACAGGACGGGACAAACCATGGCAAAATACGAAAGACAACTGACTGGTGACTTTGACGTTGTGCTTGGCCGTCTGTTTGACGCGGTGATGAACGGCAGCATGTCTGCCTCTTATGAAGATGGGAGCGACTGGGACGCCAACGGCGTGCGCTGTGCGGTGCGCGTGTTTGAGCGGTACAGCTGGATGGGCGGCAACCGTGTGAGCATGAACCTGACCCTTGTCGGCCATGGAAGCAGCCTGTTCCTGTCGGCGATCACTTCGGGCGGCAGTCAGGCCGTGTTCTGGAAGGTCAACACCATGGGGGAGGAGAGCTTTCTCGAAACCATCATGCCGGTGGCGGAGGAATACGCCGCAGGGAGGTGAACGCGATATACTGGATCTGTTTTGGAGACAGCGCCAAGGGCTGCCTTGCCATGGCGCGCGAAGCGTTAGAACCTTCTTTGGATGAGGAACATATCCTTGCGCTTTCAGATAACTATGCGCAAGGCGATATCCGTGACGTGACCGACCGTGCCGCGCGGGCGGATATCCTGATGCCGTGGCGCGGCGAACCGGAGCTGGACGGCAAATGGCAGACGGAATATCAGGCGCGGCACTGGGCGGCGCTTCAGCAGCTGGACGAGGTCGACGAAGCTGTCATTTGGTATGCGGGTGGCAATCCGTGTGAGCAGTGCGGTCTGCGGTATGTGGTCAGCCGCCTGCAGCAAAAGCATATTCCGGTGTGGGTGGTCGAGGCGGACCGTATTCCAGCAGATGTGCTTGCAGCCTGCAAAGCGTCGAAGGAGGTGATCGGCGGCGCCACTGCCGTTGTGGTGATGACGGATAACCGTATGCTGAACCGGCTGCTGCGTTATGTGCCGCAGTGCATTTTGCGGCGGTATGCCGCGCGTATGGAACGTCGGCGGCAGCAAAAACGCATGCAAAACGGCAGTGTGCAGTATGGCGGGATCGGTGAAATCGAGCCGCGCGCAGCGGCGTATTTCTATCAGCGCCGCCGCCGGCTGACGGAAACCGAACAGGCGCAGCTGCTGGCCGACTGGAAATGTTTGCGGGAAGAGAATGCGCCCCTGCGCGCGATGGCGGACGGCAGGGTGCGGTCCGTACCGGCAGATTTTTATGATGAAATCATTTTGTCCTGCGCCCCGGAGCAAACACAGCCCGCGGCGCAGACAGTCGGCCGTGCGATTGGAAAAATTGCCTTAGAGCAGGAGAATCATGTGGGCGATATGCTGATATTTGACCGTATCCGCGCTTTGGCGCGGGCGGGACGGCTGGAAATCGTACACGATGCGCCGACCTATCGGGAAATGACCATCCGTAAATGCGGGGGTTGACAGGACAAGGGAAATATGATAATATCTTTAACAAGATAAAGCGATAAAGGAATGATCCTTCGATATGACCAACCGATTTAGTATCTCTACCCCCGAGGGAACACGGGATCTGCTGTTTTCCTCCTGCCGTGCTCTGCGGCAGACCGAAAACGCGATCCGGTCGGCGCTCGAGGGCTGCGGCTTCAGTGAGATCATCACACCTGCCGTGGAGTATTTTGATGTGTTTGCGCAGGCTAATCCGGAGTTGGATCAGGAGCAGATGCTCAAAGTGATCGACCGCTCGGGGCGGATCTGCGTGGTGCGGCCGGATAATACCACACCGATCGCCCGCATTGCCGCCACACGGCTGACCGATACCACCCTGCCCGTGCGGCTGTATTACAGCCAGAAGGTGTTTCGCTCGGTAGCGGCAGGGCAGGGGCATAAGGGTGAATTCCTGCAGGTCGGCGCGGAGCTGATCGGTGCAGACGGGCTGGAGGCCGATAAGGATATCCTGTCCGCCGCCTTTGCGGCGCTGGCCGGTGCAGGGGCAGACAGCTTCCGTATCGAGCTGGGACATGCGGAGATCTACAAGGCGCTGATCGAGGAGCTGGGCGCGGACGCGGCTGCGGCGGAAGGCATCCGCCGTCTGATCGAAAACAAATCCTTTGCGGCATTGGGAGATGCGCTTGCGCCTTACGGCGAGCGGCCCGCAGCCAAGGCACTGCGCGCCATGCCGCAGCTGTTCGGCGGCATTGAGGTGCTCGATGAGGTGGAAGCGCTTACCGGCAATGTGCGCGTGCTGGGCGCGGTGTCCTATCTGCGGCGGCTGTACCGCGCACTGGATGCGGCAGGATGTGGCAGCCGGATCATGCTGGATCTGGGTTTGGTACATGAGATGGATTACTACACCGGCGTGATGTTCCGCGGCTATATCGGCGGGGCGGGTGCGGCGATCCTGTCGGGCGGGCGCTACAATGCGCTGTGTGCCAAGTTCGGGCGCGACCTGCCTGCGGGCGGCTTCGGCATTGATGTGGAAAGCGTAGCGGAAAGCCTGACCGGTGCGCAGTGTACCGCAGCGGCGACCCGGCGGGATTCCGTGCGCATTGCGCTGACCAAGGGACGGCTGGAAAAGAAAACGCTTGCGCTGCTC
The DNA here is from genome assembly GCF_000701665.1 of Agathobaculum desmolans ATCC 43058. Taxonomy (GTDB): domain Bacteria; phylum Bacillota; class Clostridia; order Oscillospirales; family Butyricicoccaceae; genus Agathobaculum; species Agathobaculum desmolans. Next base: position 3,137 of record NZ_JNJN01000059.1, read on the forward strand.
AAAAATGCAGGATATGATATTTCTGAACTGGAAGCCGGTTCGCGCAAATTGATCTTTACCCTGCCGGATACCAAAATCGAGATCGTGCTCGCCAAGGCGGCGGATGTGATCACCTATGTGGAGCACGGTGTGTGCGACATGGGCGTGGTCGGTAAGGATACGATCATGGAAAAGGGCGGCAGCTTTTACGAAATGGTCGATCTCGGCTTCGGCAAATGCCGGTTTGCGCTGGCGACCAAAAAGGGGAAGGACGTATACGGCGGCTACAAAACGCCGGTTATTGCAACCAAGTATCCGGCGGTGACCCGTGCGTTTTTCGCCCGCAAGAATATGGATGTGGAGACCATCAAGATCGAGGGCTCGGTCGAGCTGGCGCCGCTGCTGGAGCTTGCGGATGCGATCGTTGATATCGTGGAAACCGGTACGACACTGAAGGAGAACGGGCTGGAGGTTATCGAGGATGTCGCGCCTATCTCGGCGCGCGTGATCGTCAACCTTGCCTCAGCCAAAATGAAGAAGGCGGCGATCCAGCAGGTCATTGCCGAGTTGGAAAGCGGTTTGGATAATTGAGAATTGAGAATGGAGCGGGAAGGGCTGCGGTGCAGCTTTCCGTTCCATGGATGCCAAGTGAGGAGCAAGCAGATGTTTTTGAAAACCGTGCTGGCGGACGGACAGGCAGAGCAGGCCGTCCTTCGGGAAATGCAGGCGCGCGCAGCAGGCGCGCGCGGCGATATTGAGCAGACGGTGCGCCGTGTGATGGACGACGTGCGGACACGCGGCTGGGATGCGGTGGTCGAGTATGCCGAACGGTTTGACGGCCGGGCGCCCTACCGCGTGGAGCCGGCTGTGCTGGAGGAAGCGTATGCGGCCTGCGATCCGGTTTTGATTGCCGCGCTGGAAAAAGCCGCCGCCAATATTCGGGATTATCACGAGCAGATGCTGGTCAAAAGCTGGGAATGGCAGCGCCGCCCGGGCGAAACGCTCGGACAAACCGTGCGCGGGCTGGCGCGCGTCGGCATTTATGTGCCGGGCGGCACAGCGGCCTATCCTTCCAGCGTGCTGATGAACGCCATTCCCGCCAAAGTGGCGGGGGTAGGGGAGCTGGTCATGGTCACCCCGCCGACCGACAACCTGAGCCGCGAGGTGCTGGCTGCTGCCAAAATAGCAGGCGTGGATACGGTGATCGCGGTCGGCGGCACGCAGGCCATTGCCGCATTGACCTACGGTGCGGGCATCATCCCGCAGGTGGATAAGATCGTCGGCCCGGGCAACGCCTATGTGGCGGTGGCCAAGCGTCTGGCATTCGGCACAGTGGATATTGACATGATCGCCGGCCCGTCCGAGGTGCTGGTGATCGCCGACCATACCGCTAACCCGACATGGGTCGCGGCAGACCTGCTCAGTCAGGCTGAGCACGATAAGCTGGCTTCCGCCGTGCTGCTGACCGATTCTATGGCGCAGGCGCAGGCCGTTTCGTGTGAAATGGAGCGCATGGCGCGGCAGCTTCCCCGGTGGGAGATCATCGCGGACAGTGTGGCGAATTACGGCTGTGCGATCGTGTTTGACGATCTGGCAGATGCCTGCCGCGTAGCGGATCTGGTCGCGCCCGAACATCTGGAGGTTGTCACCGCCGCGCCGCGCGAGCTGCTGCCGCTGCTGCACAACGCGGGCGCGATCTTCCTCGGGGCATATGCGCCCGAGCCGCTGGGCGATTATATGGCGGGACCCTGCCACGTGCTGCCGACATCGGGAACGGCGCGGTTTTTCTCCCCGCTGTCGACCGATACGTTCTTGAAGAAAACAAGCATGATCGAATACACGCGCGGTGCGCTGGAAGGCTATGCGCAGGATATCATTGCACTGGCACAGAGCGAACATCTGGACGCGCACGCAAATTCGGTTGCCGTGCGCTTTGCGGAGGAAGTACAGGATGAGAAACGCTGAGATCAAACGGAAAACCAAAGAAACGGATATTTCGCTTGCCCTTGATCTGGAGGGCGGCGCGCGGGAGATCGACACAGGGATCGGCTTTTTTGACCATATGCTCAACAGCTTTGCGGTACACGGCGGTTTTGGCCTGCGGCTTACCTGCAAGGGCGATCTGGAGGTGGACGGTCACCACACCGTGGAGGACTGCGGCATTGCTCTGGGGCAGGCGCTTGGGCAGTGCTTGGGCGACAGGGCAGGCATCGCCCGCTTCGGCGAGGCCTTTGTGCCGATGGATGAGGCGCTTGGGTTTTGTGCGCTTGATATTTCGGGGCGTCCCTATCTGGTGTTTGATGCGCCTATGCCGCAGACCGTGTGCGGGCAGTATGACACTTGCCTGACGGCCGAGTTCATGCGTGCGCTCAGTGTCAACGCGGGGCTGACGCTGCACTTGAAGGCGGAATACGGCGACAATGCCCACCATATCACGGAGGCATTGTTTAAGGCGCTGGCACGGGCGCTGCGGCAGGCCGTTGCCGTAACGGGCGGCGGTGTGCTTTCCGCGAAGGGGGTATTGTAACGTGGATATGATGGAACAGCTGAGCTGGCTGTGCATTCTCGGCATCATTGTGGCGGGGGTGATGAACCTGCGCCACACGGAGAGTACGCTGGTGGTCCGGCAGGATCTGCACGATCTGGTGCCCAAGGAGCAGGCGGACCGGTATCAAACCGGGATCGGTGTGGTGTACATCGTGTCGGGCGTATTGGCTGCCTTGGTCAATCTGCTGGTAAAGGAGGGCCGGGCACTGCTGTTTGGCCTGATGGGTGCAGTGCTGGTGCTGTTGGTTGGCACGGTTGTATGCAACCGCAAGTATTTGCCGCATGATAAGAAAAAATGAGCGGCTTCGTGCCGCCCCGCAGGAGGAGCAGCGGATGAAAAAGACACGGGTTGGAATGAAAAGCAAAACAGCAGCGCGGAGCCACAAAGCATGAGCGCGGTGCTTGCAGTTGGCTTGGGCGGTGCGTTGGGCGCAGTCGGGCGCTATGGAATCAGTCTGCTGCCGCTGAAAGGCGCGTTCCCGTGGCTGACTTTAGCAACCAATGTATTGGGTGCGCTGCTGATCGGCTTTGTAGCCGGTGCAGCGGCGGAGCATGCGGTATCACCCAATATGGAGCTTTTTTGGAAAACCGGCGTGTGCGGTGGTTTTACCACCTTTTCGACTTTTTCGATGGAGACGCTGCACCTGCTGGAGGAAGGCCGCATGGCTGCCGGGCTGCTGTATGCAGGCCTGAGCGTAGTGTTATGCGTTGCCGGTGTGTATGTGGGTAACCTGGTGGCGCACATGCTGCTGCGGCGCGGCGGATGATCCATTTGGACAGACAGAGGATATGGACATGAGTTACATTGCAATTGTAGATTACGGCGCGGGCAATCTGATGAGCGTGCACAATTCGCTGGATTTTCTGGGCTGCGAGAATAAGATCGCGGACAGCCCTGCGGTCATCGAAGGGGCATCCGGTGTGATCCTGCCCGGCGTCGGTGCATTCCCGGATGCGATGGACGCACTGCATGCTTCCGGGCTGACCGATGCGGTGCTGGCTGCGGCGGCGGAAAAGCCCTTTCTCGGCATTTGTCTGGGGATGCAGATGCTGTTTGAGCAGTCGGACGAAGTGCGGTCCTGTAAGGGGCTGGGGCTGCTGCCGGGGCGGATCGGCCGCATCCCAACCAAACTGAAGCTGCCGCAGATCGGCTGGAACAGGCTGGAGATCCTGCGTCCCAACGCAATGACGGAAGGGCTGCAGCAGGGGGATCATGTGTATTTTGTGCACAGCTTTATGGTGTTCCCGTCCCGGGAGGAGGATTTGGCGGCGGTGACCGATTACGGAACGCGCGTACCGGCGATGGTCGCGCGCGGCCATCTGTTCGGCTGTCAGTTTCATCCGGAAAAAAGCGGGACAGTCGGCCTGCATATGCTGAAAAACTTTGTAAACTTGACGGAGGTAGGACAATGATCGTTATTCCTGCGATTGACTTGAAGGACGGACAGTGCGTGCGCCTGCAAAAGGGCGATTATGATACCGTGCACAAGGTGGCGGAAGACGCGGTGGAAACCGCGCGGCGCTTTCTGGCTGCTGGGGCGCGGATGATCCATATGGTCGATTTGGACGCCGCCAAGGATGGCGAGCGCATGAATTACGGCGTGGTTGGGCGCGTGATCCGCGAAACCGGCGCAGCTGTGGAGCTGGGCGGCGGCATCCGTTCGATGCAGGATATCGAGCGTGTGCTTGCGTTGGGCGTACAGCGGGTCATCATCGGCTCGGCAGCCGTGCGCAATCCGCCGTTTGTAGTTGAGGCAGTTAAGGCATATGGAGATCGGATCGTGATCGGTGTGGATGCCAAATCCGAAACCGTGCGTACGGACGGCTGGCTGGGGGACAGTGGTGAAAATTATATCGCCTTTGCCGAGCGGATGGAGTCCTATGGGGTGAAAAACATTATCTTTACGGATATTGACAAGGACGGTATGCTGGCCGGTCCCAACTTCGATCAGCTGGCGGCACTGCGGGCGTCGGTGTCCTGCAAGCTGGTGGCTTCGGGCGGAGTATCTACCGTGCAGGACATTTTGCGCCTGAAAAAGCTGGGGATCGAAGGCGCGATCGCAGGCCGCGCGGTGTATACGGGCACGCTCGATCTGGCAGCGGCGATTCGGGAGGCGGAGTGATGCTGGCAAAACGGATCATCCCCTGTTTGGATGTAAAGGACGGCCGCGTGGTCAAGGGGGTCAACTTTGTCGGCATGCGGGATGCGGGCGACCCGGTCGAGCTGGCCAAGTTTTACTCTGCGGAGGGCGCGGATGAGATCGTTTTTCTGGATATCACCGCGACCAGCGACGAGCGGGATACCATTGCGGATGTGGTGCGCCGCACCTGCCGCGAGGTGTTCGTGCCGGTCACGGTAGGCGGCGGCATCCGCACGGTGGAGGATTTCCGCGATATCCTGCGTGCAGGCGCGGATAAGATATCGGTCAACTCTGCGGCGGTCAAACATCCGGAGCTGGTCAGCGCGGCGGCGGCGCGATACGGCAGCCAGTGCGTGGTGGCAGCGATCGATGCCCGCAAAACCGGAACAACGCCGTCCGGCTTTGAGGTATACGTGGCCGGTGGCCGCACGCCGACCGGTCTGGACGCGGTTGCGTGGGCGGAAGAGGTCTGTGCGCGCGGCGCGGGAGAGATATTGCTCACCTCGATGGATCGGGACGGCACAAAATCTGGGTTCGATTTGGAATTGACACGCGCGGTCACGGCGGCGGTCGGTATTCCGGTGATCGCTTCGGGCGGCTGCGGTTCGCTTGAGCATTTTTCCGAGGTGTTTGAGCAGACCGGCTGTGACGCGGCGTTGGCCGCCAGCCTGTTTCATTATCGGGAGTTGACCGTGCGCGAGGTCAAGGAGCATCTGCACGGCAAGGATATACCGGTCAGGCTGTAACGAGAAAGGGGGCGGGATAGAGAGTGAAAAATGAAGAATGGCAGCGACCCGCAGCGCGCGATGCCCTGATCGGCGCGGCGTGCCGTTTGCTTCCTTCTCCATTCTGCATTTTCCATTCTCTGTTAGTGCTATGGAGCTGAGTAAATTTTTTGTCAAAGGGGAACTGATTCCGGTTATTTGTCAGGATGAGCGCAGCGGTGAGGTGCTGATGCTCGGCTATGCCAACGAGGAGGCGCTGCGCCTGACAATGGAAACCGGCACCGCGTGGTTCTATTCCCGTTCACGGCGCAAGCTGTGGAACAAGGGAGAAACTTCGGGGAATTTCATCTATGTCAGCCGGATCCTGTCCGACTGTGACGATGATACCCTGATCTACAGCGGCATACCCAAGGGACCGGTCTGCCATACGGGCAGCCGCACCTGTTTTTATACCACCCTGTGGGAAAGAGGGTGATTGCTGTGACCATGGTTTCGTTGCTGATGTTGATTGGCGGTATTGTACTGGTGGGCGTGCTGATTGCGGTGATCGTACTGCTGGCCGCGCGGCGGTAAAGGAAAAAGGAGCGTAAGGATGAACGCATTTGAACAAATGGAGGCTGTGATTGCGCAGCGCAGGGCAGAGCCGCAGGAGGGGTCGTATACCTGCTACCTGTTTGAGAAGGGGCTGGATAAAATTCTGAAAAAGGTTGGTGAGGAATGCGCGGAAACGATCATCGCGGCCAAAAACGGCGATAAAGCCGAGCTGGTGGGCGAGATCAACGATGTATTCTATCACCTGATGGTGATGATGAACGAATGTGGGGTATCGCTTGCCGATGTGTGTGAGGAAATGGATCTGCGCGCATGCAAGATCGGCAACCTGAAACAGTTCCACGTATCCGATCATAATACCTGAAAAGCGAACATTTGCCTTTCCTGCGCCGTGTTGTTTCTGAAACGGAAATAACACGGCGTTTGCTGTCAGAAACCGGGCGGCACATTCGTATGGTATGCAGAAGGAAAACTGCTGTTCTGAAAAAGATTGCAACCAATCGGCGGTGCAGGGACTCTTATAGACAGAGGGGATTCAGCAAATCTTAAGATTTCTGTGGATGGAATATTAAGAAATGCCTGTTATACTGAACGCATGGAAACGGCAGGATATGCCGGGGCGGAGCCTGTCGGGAAAGGAAAAACGATTATGACAACACGGTACATACAGATCGAGCGCAGCACTGCGCACGAAGCGGCAGACACAATGCGCAGAACGGCGCCCAAGCCGGTTGCCCGCCGCCGGCGAAGAACAAAAAAACGCCGCCGGCCTGTCCGCCTTTTGCTGGCGCTGCTGGTACTGGCCGCAGTGGCATGGGTTGGCTTGCGTTTTGCGGACGGTGCACGGGCAGAGGCGGACTGGGCGGCGCGCGGCATCGGCGTGCAGGAAGGTACGGCGGCGGCGATCACCCGGCTTGCCCATCAGGATCAGCGGGTGCATGATATTCTGGATGCGCCGGAAGCGTATCCGGCCGCCTATCTGGATTTGCTGGCCCGCAACAGTGAAACGCTGGATTTTGTGCTCGGTTATCCCGCGCACCATGGCGATGCACCCGCCCAAAGCCTGACGGAACCGCTGGATACCGTGCCGCTGCTGCTGCAGTGGGATATGCGATGGGGCTATCAGCCGTATGGTGAGAGTACGGTTGCGGTGAGCGGCTGCGCCCCGGTCTGTGTGGCGATGGCGGCAAGCCATCTGACCGGAAACGCTGCGGTAACACCGTACCGTGTGGCGCAGTATGCGGCGCAGCAGGGGTATTATGTCCCGGGACAAGGGACAAGCTGGTCGCTGCTGTCCGAGGGCGCGTCCGCTTTTGGGATCACCTGCCGGCAGCTTTCGCCGGATAAGGCGCAGATCGATGCGGCGCTTGACGCAGGGCATCCGGTGATCTGCTCGATGGCGCCGGGTGATTTTACGACCGAGGGGCATTTCATTGTGCTGTACGGCCGTACCGAGGACGGGTATTTGGTGCGTGACCCCAACAGTATTGCCCGCAGTGAAAAAACATGGAGCTTTGACCGCCTTTCCGGGCAGTTTGCTGCACTTTGGGAATGCACGGCGGCAGGATGATCGGGCTTGTACGGCACGGCAAAATGTGATATGCTTTCTCTGAGGTGAAAGCATATGCGGAGAAAGGACAGAGAGATTACCGGCCGGGAGGATTTGGAGGCAGTGCTCCAACGGTGCCGCACCTGCCGTTTGGCGATGACGGCAGAGGGATGGCCGTATGTGATCCCGCTCAATTTTGGCTATACCTGGGGAGAGGATGGCTTGACGCTGTATTTTCACAGCGGTATCAAGGGGAAAAAACTCGATGCCCTGCGCGCCGATCCGCGGGTCTGCTTTGAGATGGATACCGAGGATGGGCTGACTGGTTCGGGCGATATCGCCTGCCGGTACAGTTATGCGTTTTCTTCGATTGTCGGCTACGGCCGTGTGGAGTTTGCGCAGAATAACGAGGAAAAACGGCAGGGCTTTGATATCATCATGCAGCACCTGACCGGACGGGGCGGTTGGTCGTATACCGATGCGGCGCTTTCCGTAGCTGAGGTGTTCCGCGTGCACGCAGATTCGCTGGAGGGTTCGCGCAAGCAGCAGTAAGAAGAAAATAATACAGGCGGCCGAGGGAGGATACCCTCGGCCGCCTGTGTTTGGTATGAAAAAGGGATAGTACCGTGCGCGGCGGGATAAACTGATGCTGTAAAGCAAACAGCATGCCGGGAAAGGGGAGCGGTAGGGATGCAGCGCAGGGGACGGTACGGTCTGGCAGGTGATCTGGCCTGCGATGTGCTGGGCGGAATACTGTATGCGGCAGCATTGCAGACCTTTGCGCGCGGCGCAGCGTTTGCACCGGGCGGTGTATCCGGATTGGCGCTGCTGCTGCATCATTTGTTTGGTCTGCCGATCGGATTGACGGCGGCGGCGCTCAATTTGCCGCTGTTTGCCCTCAGCTATCGGCTGATCGGCAGACGTTTTCTGCTGCGGACAGCACGCAGTATGGTTAGCTGCACCTTTTTTCTTGATGTGGTGTTTGCCCGGCTGCCGGCCTATACGGGTGACCCCTTTCTGGCGGCGCTGTACGCCGGGGTGCTGCTGGGATTGGCGCTGGCAGTTCTGTATGCCCGCGGCTCGTCCTCGGGCGGGATCGATTTGATTGTGCTGTCGGTCAAGGCGGTGCGCCCGCATGTTTCGACCGGGACGGTGATGCTGGCAGTGGATGCGGTGGTCATCCTGCTGGGGTGGCCGGTGTTCGGACAGGTGGATGCAGTGCTGTATGGTCTTGCAGCAACCGCTGTTACGTCGCTGACGCTTGACCGCATCCTGTACGGTATGGGGGCGGGAAGGCTGATATTCATTATCACCGGGCAGGGCGTGCGCGCCGCTGCCGGGATCGCGGCAGCATGCGGCCGCGGTGCGACCATCCTGCAGGCCACCGGTGCGTTTACCGGAAAGCCACGCACGGTTTTGTTATGTGCCTGCGCACGGTCAGAGGCTTACCGCGTGCGTGCAGCGGTTTATGCGGAGGATCCGGCCGCATTCGTGATGATTACCGAAACAAGCGAGGTGTTTGGCGAGGGATTTTCCGCGCCGCCGTAAGCAGCACGTCCCTCTGCCCTGCAGAAAAGGGCACGGCAAATGCAAATGAAACAGCATATGCAAGCGCCGTGTTCGATAGAACACGGTGCTAAGAGAGGGTGAGGGCATGCACCTTAGCTTTTGTTTTTTGTACGTGATCCGCGAAGCCCAAGCACCGTTTTTTAACAGCCTTGTGCGTGAATTTGGTCAGCTCCAGAAGGATGCGGCCATGCGGCCTGCTTCCGCTTCGGCAGCGGCCAACAGGGCTTCGGGATCATTGCCGACAATGTCCAGCCCTTGCGCGGCGAGGGTATCAAACCGTCCGCTGGAAAGCAGCCGGCACAGGGAGTTCAGATAAGAGGAGGCGTGATCGATCAGCACGGGATCGCTGTCATCCACATAGCCGCCGCGTGTGGTTACATAAACAAAGCGCTGCATGGCGCAGTCGCCGACCGGACGGCCTTCCGGCGTATAATGAAAGGTCAGGCCGGTGACACAGACACGCTCCAGATAATTGCGTACCATGGATGGAACGCTCATATCCCAGAAGGGACAGGCGAGTACCACGGCGTCCGCCTGACGGAATTGGTTGGCCAGTGCGAAAAAAGGCAGATCAAACGCGCCGGCTGCGGAGAGCGCATCTCGCTCGACAATGTCGGCCGCATTGCAGGGGGTCAGGTGCAGCGAAGGCAGTGCGAGGACTTCGATCTCGGCATCCGGAATCTGGCTGACCAGACGCTGTGCCAGACGCAGCGAACGCGACTGGGCGCCGCGGATGCATCCGTTGACAAACAATACTTTTTTCATGATCGGTTCACTCCTTTGGTAGCTTTATCATAGCACAGCAACGTGCGGAAGACAAGGCGAAAAAACCGATTTCAGATAGTCCTTATTAGGATTAAATGAGGGCGGTTGCGGCATAAGAAAAGATGGGAATAGATCCATCGGCTTTTCTTGTTGAAAAAGCGTCTTATCGATGCGTACCGGCAACCTGTGCGGCGGCGCATGAAACAGCATTTTTGCCGCAAATGCACAAAAGCTGAGGGGTGTACCTCAGCTTTTGTTTTTCTTGTGTGTGATCCGCGAAGTCCAAACACAGATTGTCGGAAAAAGGCAGTTTTTCGAAAGTCTCAGCCGGGATGGATATGATCCGCCCCTGTCAAGGTAGACCGGAGAAATAAATAAAATATAGTGCGGTTATGCTCGCCGTTTCCTTTTTCGGGAACGGTGAGCTTGTTTATGCAGCGAACTTTTCTTTGTATTTTTGAATACGCTTATTTTCAGGAATGGGATACAGTGCAGGAGTATCGGAGTTTAATGCCTCCGTGCGGACTTCCATCGGAGTGCGGGTTTCAAAGCGCTCCTG
>NZ_JNJN01000060.1 GCF_000701665.1 Agathobaculum desmolans ATCC 43058
AAACAAGCTCACCGTTCCCGAAAAAGGAAACGGCGAGCATAACCGCACTATATTTTATTTATTTCTCCGGTCTACCTTGACTGGGGCGGATCATTTTTGTTCTCCTGCTTTTATTTTGCAAAAAAGGAGTGTATGGAATGGCACGAAATTTCGGAATTGGTTCGATTATCGGTTCGGCAATCAGTTCTGCGGTGAGTTCAGCGAACAAGAATAAGGGCAGCTCATCCAAAAAGCCGGCATGGCAGCAGCAGGTGGAGGCAAATTCAGAGAAATGGCACACGGCAAGCCCAGCAGAGAAGGAAGCACTGCATAAGGAAAACCAGCAGATCTATGGTGAGCATGGCTACACTTACGACAGCCACACGGGCGTTTGGTCGCCGCCGAGCAGTTCAAGTGGTTCTTCGCGTCCGTCCGGCGGATCGGCCGGCGGGTCTTTTAGCGGATCATCCGGTGGTTCGGCAAGCTTGCCTTCAATGGGGACGCAGGAAAAGCCGGACTGGCTGAAACAGGCGGAAGAGAACTCTCGATTGTGGCACACAGCCACTACGCAGGATGAAAAAAAACCGCTTGCATGCGGAAAATCAGAAATTATATGCGGGAAGCGGCTATACCTATGAAAACGGCGAGTGGAAAGCACCGGGCAGCACGACACCAAGCAAAGGCGGTACGGTTGGCGGGCTGCTTGGCTCGGCGGTCAATATGGGGCTTGGGATGGCAGGCAGCGCGATGGGGGGTGCGCTGCAAGGCAGCCGGCCGCAGGGCTATAATCCCAGTGTGGATTACGGCGACCTTGGAAGCAATCAGGTGATGGCCGGTGCGGATTGGCGCGACGTGTGGAATACCGTGCAGCTGCGCGACCAGAAGGCAGAAGCGGAGGGGTTAACCAAGTATCAGAACGATGCGACACGGGCAATGCTGATGAGTTATATCAATACGCAGAAGGCAGCAGAAGAGCAGGCGCAGCGCGAACTGGAAGCACAGGAGGAACGCGAAGCGCAGCTGCAGGCGTATTATGAGGCGGCACGCGATCAGATCGCGCAGCAGTATGACCAGTTGCTGCCCGGACTGAACCAAAGCTATGACGAAGCGGCACGGCAGGCGTACATCAACAGCAGGCTGGCGCAAAGAGACCTTCCGGCGCAGCTTGCGGCGGCGGGTATTTCCGGACAGGGCGCGGCGGAATCCACGATTGCGGCGCAGAATACGGCGTATAATCAGGCGTATAACGATAACGAGATGGCGCGACAGAACGCTTTGCAGCAGGTGTATAACAACAAACTGAATGCGCTTGCGGGCAACTCCACACAGGCAGCACAGGCGATGGCGGAGCTGGGCACGCAGCTTGCAGCGGAGCGCCAGAACATCCTTGCACAACAGAATGCTATGAAGAATCAGGCGGTGCAGAACTTTATCAATTCCGGACAGATGATGGGGGCTGCAGGTTCGCTGCCGACGCTTGCCGGCCAGCAAATGGCGCTGGATCAGGCGTACAACAATGCGCTTCTGCAACAGCAACAGCAGAACTCTGACCGTGAATATTGGCTGCGCCTATGGGAAGGCATGGGGACGAACGGTGCCAATGCGGCGATTGCGCGTGCGCTGGGTATTCCGGTGGGCGCGATTTTTAACGCAGGTTCGTACAATCCGAAATATTATTAACTAAGCGGGGCGGGCAACCGCCCCTTTCCTTTTGGGAGGTTTAACATGGCAAAAAAGCTGACAGAGGAAGAAAAAAAGGCACTGTTAAATCAGGCGGTCAAGAATATCAACAGCGGCAAGGCGTTCAGCGGAAAAACCGGACAGCAGGCAGCAAAGGATTATGCACAGAAGCATAATATTCAGCCGAAAGCCCACAGGGCAACGGCTGCGAAATCATCTGCCGGAAAGACTGCGAGCAGGTCTTCGGGCAAGGCTTCGGGCGGAAGCCGCGGGGCGGCGAAAAGCGCCGGGGGAAAGAGTGCGCCCGGCATACCGCAATACCTGCGCCCAAAGCTGACACGGGCAAGCTTGATCAACGAGCCGCTACATCCGGTTTTGCGGGCGAAAATCCATTCAAGGCCGGTGCAGCGAGCAAGCGGCGGTTTCAGCAGCCGCACCCCTGCGGCAACCAGAGAAGGGCTACAGCTTCCGTCGGTTCCCGGAACGACGATGCGCAGCCGCATGGCGGACTTTGACCAACTGACAAAAAACAGTGTGGATTGGCACTTTGCGGATGATGCACGCAAGCAGGAGCTATTTAACCAAAACGAATTGATCCGGCAGAGATATGGTTTGAAATTTGATCCGCACTCGGGCGATACGTTCAGCGGGAATGTTAACCTTTCTGCGTCGGTTATGCCGGAGGTGGAAAAGCAGAGAGACTACGACAAGCAGAATCCGCTTTCCGTGATCGGGCATAATACCGGGGCGGGCTTGGCCGGGATCAGCGGCGGCGCATATAAGACCCTTGACTTTTTGCTGCCGGATGTTATTACCCCCAAAAGCGTGCAGAAGTACATCAACAAAGCAAAGAGTGATGCGGACGAAATCCAAAATAAAGTGCGCGATTACGACTATGCACGAGGCGGCAAGGTTGGCGGGCTTGCGGGTGACTTATACCAAAACGCAATCGGTATGATCCCGCAGGCGGTGATGGCGTACCTTACGGCAGGCGCAAGTGAAGTAAGTTCTATCGGTGGGGCGGCGGATGACGTGTTAAGTCGTATATCCTCGACACTTGCCAAGAATACAAGCGCAATGACCAGCTTTGCAAGCACGGTCGGTTCTGACTATGAGAACGCAAAAGCGAACGGCGCAAGCGATGCGGAAGCGGCGGTTTCGGCAATCCTTTCCTCTGCGGCTTCGGCGGGTATTGAAACTGCGGGCGGCATTGAAGCAGGAAGACGCACTGGAAGCCGTTTGAAAAATGCACTGCAAACCGGTTTTGAGGAAGGCACCGAAGAGGTTGCACAGGGTCTGAGCACAGCAGCGACGGAAAAGCTGGTATACGACCAAGACCGCAAGATGTTTGGTGAGGGCGGCGTGGTCGATCCTGCCAGAATGGGGCAGGAGTTCCTTGCAGGTAATGTGTTGGGTGGATTTTTCGGCGGTGCAAGCAAGCCGGATAGCAGGGTTGAAACATCCCCGGAAAAAGTGAATGATGAGATAGATGTGCGGTCGGCTTGGCGCGATAACAGTACGCCCGCGCTGCCACAGAAAATTACACCTTTGTTGACTGTGGGGCAAGTGACACAAAACCCGATGTATGGCGGGTCGAACGGCGTTTCAGCAGGCAGAGGTCGATTCAATACGGCGGAAGACGTTGGAATCCTATATGGTGGTACACGCGGTCGACTGTATCCTAATTTGCCGGGAAGGGCATCGGATGTTCAAACGCCGGATGTAATGTATGCGGCGCAGAACGGGCAGGTATCTGCAGAGCTCCCGACCGGACTTCTGCCGGAAGGACGGTCGACCAGAACCAAGATTGCCGAACGTGTGGAACGGACGGTGACGATTCCGCGTTTGCGGGCGATCGACGACGCAGGGAATACCAACGGTGGACTGACAGAGCGGCAGCTTGGCTTAACGCAAGCCTTGTTTGACGCACAGCAAAAAAGCGGCGTCAGCGTTCAGGACATTGCAGATGAGATCATAACGCCTGCTGAACAGCAATATGCTGCGGTGCTGAACGGCACAGAGCAGTATATGCGGCATTATAAGGGACAGGGTATAGTTGTAGTCGGAACGGATGAATACGGGCGCGGCGGATATCGCGCCAGCCAGAATGAGCCGTGGTATTCGGACTTTTACACGCAGAATGGCCATGCGCCGCGAAAGAGCGAGATCCCCGCGCTTGCAAAAAGCGTAGTGGATGGGGAGATTGCACGCGGCGGCGGACAGTTTGTATCGCCTGAATTTGCTGCCGAGTACAAGCAGGCAGAGGACGTAAGAGCTGCTGCGGAAGCACTTGGGAGCAATGCGCTTTCAGTGCGGAATACACCGCAGGGTTTGCAAATCTCCTACGGTACACCGGCGCGGACGGCGGATATCAGAGACACGAACGCGGGGCGGTCTTTCGTCAGTCCGGCAGAGCAGGGCGTGGGCGCAGCGCCGTTGAATCCGATGCGGGGCAATCCGGTTGACGCAGCGAATAATACAGCGGATGCGGCGTATCGTGCGCAAATTGATGGGGTGTTTGATGGCACACTTAAAACAGATCGGCAAATTATAATCGGAAAAACGCCAGCAATTTTACAGGAGTTGGGTGCGCCTGATTTGCCGCTTACAATGACACAGAACACGGCGCGTAAGATCGCATACCCGAAAGGGTATATGGGCGGGAATCACAATCTGGGAATTTCTGCGCTTAAGGATTTACCGGCACAACTTAGCGATCCATTGGCAGTTATTCAATCGAAAACGCAGCCAGACAGTTTTGTTGTTTTAACAGAATGGAACGACACAAACGGGAATCCGGTTATTGCAGCGATACACATGAACAAGCGCGGTGTTATTGAGGATGTAAATGCGCTGGCAAGCGCCTATGGCAAACGGAATCTTGAAGCGTTACTTGGGGAAGCACATGAAAATGTGATTTACACAAAAGAAAACAAGAGTATCGATCAGATTCTTGACAGCAGGCTCCAATTGCCTGAGTTGTTATCGGATGATACTCTTGTTGCTTATAGTATAGCACAGAAGCAGCAAAATAACAATACTGCGAATCGAAATCCTGTTCAGCCGGATTCCTCGGTGGGTGCGGCGCAGAGCGGCTTTGACCCATATACGCAGATGGCGAACGAATACGGCACGATTCAGCCGGGCGAGAACCCCGCGAGAATTGTGGATGTGCCGCGGTCTACGGACGGCTCGGACAAGGTGCGGCAATTTGCCAGAACGGCAATGGAAGCAAAGGTCACGCCGGATGAGATGATCCCCGCGTTTGAGCAGCAGGTGCAAAACGGACTGTTCTCCTATCGCCCCAAAAAGGACAAGCCCAGCTTGGATATGGCTGTTAAGATGATCGATCAGCTTGGCATTGAGGGTGCGTTGGCGCGTTGGGATGATGTGACCAGCGGCCGCAGAGCAGCAGGAAAGGAAGATATCGTTCTGGCGGAGCTTCTGTATTCCAAGGCTGCACAGATGGGCGATACGCAGACCACGATGAAGCTGGCGGCGGAAATTGCGGCAGAGGGGACAAGAGCCGGTCAGACTGTACAGGCGCTGCGGCTGCTGAAACGAACCACGCCGGAAGGAAAGCTGTATTATATCCGCAAGACGGTGCAGAATATTCAGGATGGTTTGACGCAAAAGCGCGGTAAAAATGCGCCGCAGATTACCATTGATGATGCGATGGCGCAGAACCTTTTGAATGCACAAACGGAAGCAGATGCGGACAAGGCGATTGATGCGATTTATGATGATGTGGCAAAACAAATTCCGCCCACGTTTGGTGACCGGCTGAGCGCATGGCGTTATTTTGCCATGCTCGGCAACCCGCGCACACACATTCGAAATGTGGTAGGCAATATGGTAATGCAGCTTCCGGTGCGCGCCAGCAACAAATTGAGCGCATCGCTGCAAGGCGCGTTCCTCAAAGACCCAGAGCAGCGCACCCGTTCGCTGAAACGGGCGAAGGGCGCAAAGGAATTTGCCAAGGCAGACTTTGAGCAGATGAAAAATGTGCTTTCGGGCAATGCCTATACCTCTGAAATGAGTGAGATACAGCAGCGGCAAAGACTGTTCCCGCGCCCGCTGCAGGCGGTGATGGATGTCAATACAAATGCGCTGGATGCGGAAGATGCGTTCTTTAAGAAGATGACCTACATCAACAGCCTTGCGGACTTCCTTTCGGCGCGCGGCGTAGATTTGAACAATGTGCCTGCGGATGTGCTGGAACAGGGCAGAACGCATGCAATAGAGGACGCAAAAAAAGCGACGTTTCAGGATGCGTCTGCGCTGGCGGACAAACTTAGTGAATGGGAGAATACAAACAAGTTCACCAAACTTGGGATCGGCGGCTTTCTGCCGTTCAAGCGCACTCCGATCAACATTGTAAAGCGCGGCTTTGAATACAGCCCGGCAGGGCTGATTAAGGGCTTGACTGCCGACTTGAAAAAGGTACGAAACGGCACAATGGATGCGACGGAAGCGATTGACCATATCGCGCAGGGTCTTACCGGTACGGCGATTGCTGCGCTTGGGTATTTCCTTGCGTCCAACGATCTGCTGTCCGCCAGCGAGCCGGAGAACGATAAGGAACGGGAGTTCGGCGCAGCGCAGGGTTCGCAGGAATATGCGCTGAATATCGGTGATTACTCCTATACCATCGACTGGGCGGCACCGGCGGCGCTGCCGCTGTTTGTCGGCGCGGAGTTTTACAATGCGCTGACGCAGAAATATGACGGGGAAGAACAGGCGTTTAATCAGGCAATGGATTCCCTTTCCCGGCTGTTTGAGCCGATGATCAATATGACGATGCTTTCCGGTGTGGGCAGCACGATTCAGAGCGCACAGTACAGCAACACCAACCCGATTTTTGCGGTTGGTGAGAACATTGTGCAGAATTATGCCGGTCAGGTTGTGCCTACGCTGCTTGGGCAGATCGCGCGGACAGCGGATGACACCAGAAGAACGACTTATGTAGACAAAGATAGTTGGGTACCCGATTCAGTGCAGAAGTTTATGCAGCGGCAGGCGAACAAAATTCCGGGGCTTTCCAAGATGCAGCCCGCATATACGGACGTTTGGGGGCGTGAGGACAGGACGGAAAGTGTGGCGCTGCGTGCGTTTGAAAACTTTCTTTCGCCCAGTTATATTAACAAACG
This sequence comes from Agathobaculum desmolans ATCC 43058, assembly GCF_000701665.1. GTDB lineage: Bacteria > Bacillota > Clostridia > Oscillospirales > Butyricicoccaceae > Agathobaculum > Agathobaculum desmolans. Next base: position 6,810 of record NZ_JNJN01000060.1, read on the forward strand.
CAAAACAACAGACGCGGAAAAAGCTTTGCAGGCGCTATATGATGCTACGGGAGATACCGCAGTGCTGCCGAGCAAACCGCAAAAATCTTATACCATTGAAGGTGTAAAGCACAACCTTTCGGCAAACGAGTGGTTGAAGCTGACGAATGAAAAGGGGAAGATTTCGCTTGATGCGGTGGACGCGCTGACAAAATCGGCGGCGTATCAGGCCATGAGCGATGCGGAAAAGGTGAGCGCAGTTAAGGATGTATACGACTACGCTGCGGCGGTAGCGGCAAACAGCACTTACGGGAAGGAACTGGAAGGCGCAAACAAGACCGTGCACGAAAGCAAGATTGATCCGGGGCTGTATTTTGCGTATAAGGAAATGCAGGACACTTTGAATGAAACCCTTGAAAGCTACGAAGCGCGTGATGCAGTATTCCAGACCATCCGCGATGACAGTTCACTCTCTGACTACCAGAAAAACCAGTTGTATCACACGCTGCTGATGAAGGGGACGAGCCAGAGCCAGTTCGAGAAGTATCAGGCGATCAGCGACAAGGTGACGGCGGCGGAATATGTGGACGCGATGATCCAAAGTCAGGCGATCAAAGCTTATGGCGACGAGCTGGAAGAAGGACGGGCGACGGCGGAGGCGACGGAGTTTTCCTATTACCTTGACCAGATGGGCTATACGGGAGAAAAACGGGATGCACTTGCGAATACCTTTAAGTTCTATAATATGTTCCCTGCCAAGCCTCAAAATTATACCTTCGATATGATGCGTGAAAACGGCAGTCAGGCGGAGCGTGAGAATGTGGGCGCGATCGAATCAAGCGGCATTTCTGCGGCGCAGTATATGCAGATCAAGACCCTTGCCAGCGGCGCAACGTGGGAGAAGGGCAAGAGCGGTGCAAAGCTGGCAGCTTACGGCAAGATCGTATCTGAGAACACCGCAAATTATGACCAGTATGCAGCGGTGATGCGTGCGATGGGGTATAAGAATATCAGCAACGCATATACGGGCAGCGGCACGCTGCCGGATGCGGCGGATATGACCTCCCAAGTGAGCCGTTCCAACACCTTGAGCGAAACCGGAATTAACCCAGTAGCAGCGGGCGAAGGCGTTCGCATGGGCAGCGGCTACGGATACCGAGACGCGCCGACGGCAGGTGCAAGCACATTCCATGAGGGCAACGATATTCCTGCGCCGATGGGAACGCCGGTTGTAGCATATAAGAGCGGAACGGTATCTTATGTGGGTGATAGCGGCAGCGGAGGCAACATGGTGCAGATCGACCATCCGGACGGCACGAAATCGGTATACCTGCATTTGCAGGACGGCAGTTTTGCGGTGAAGGCCGGTGACAAGGTAGGACAGGGACAGCAGATTGCCAAGGTAGGCAACACCGGTATATCTACGGGTCCGCACCTTGATTTCAGAATTATGGTGGATGGGAAATATGTAGATCCTAAGGGATATTATCCCGGGTATTAAACAAGAAGGGAGGGCGTGTTGCCCTCCCTTTTTTCGTGTTGCATTTCGTGTTGCATTTGCCTGAAAAACAGCGTTATTTTGGTATTCTGAGATATATTTTTCTGACGTATAATAACAGAAGAAAAGAATAGAAATGAGAAGAAAAAACGAGAAAAGCCCGTATTTACGGGCTTTTTGTGATGGTGGAGCCGAGGGGAGTTGAACCCCTGTCCGAAAGCGCATTCACTGTGATTTCTCCGGGCGCAGTTTGTCGATTGGATTTCCCGCGGCGGCACGCCGGCAAACAGGCTTGCTGCTTTGGTAGAGTCATGTTACATGACGGGGGCAACTCTTACCCCGTACACGTTCACCACTAAATCGACGCCGGGTCTCAGGACCGTGGTCCTCCCTGAGCCGACGGGCTAAGCCTTAATTAGGCAGCCTGAAGAGTATAATTGTTGTTGTTTAATTTATAAACAAGTTGGAGCTTTTAACGCAGATCCCCGCTGCGGCCCGCTATCCCAGCTTCAACACCCCCGTCGAACCCGTTACGGCCCCATTTAGAAGGAAAGAGAATGGTCAATATCTGTTTTTCGGCACATTAGCGGCTGCGCTCCTTGAGTGCACGGTCAATCTCCCGTTTGGCATCCCGTGCGGCAATGGCGTCGCGTTTGTCATGCAGCTTTTTGCCTTTGCACAGGCCGACTTCTATTTTGACACGCGAATTTTTGAAATATACCGAAAGCGGGATGAGGGAATAGCCGTCCTGCTTGGTTTTGCCGAACAGGTTGGCGATCTCCTTTTTGTGCATCAGGAGGCGGCGGACGCGCAGCGGATCCTTGTTGAAAATATTGCCTTTTTCGTAGGGTGAGATGTGCATGCCGCGCACAAACAGCTCGCCGTTCTTAAAAGTGCAGTAAGAATCCTTCAGGTTGATCTGCCCCTGCCGGATGGATTTGACCTCGGTGCCGGCCAGTTCGATGCCGGCTTCGTATTTTTCCTCAACAAAGTAGTCGTGCCATGCCTTTTTATTGGCTGTAACTTGCTTTGTGCCCTTTTTATCAGCCATGACATATCCTCCTTTGTCGTGGTACAGTTTATGATAGCACGGCGGAGCAGGTTTGTAAAGGCACAACTATGTTACAGCATTCGGCAAAACGCGAGACAATAGAAAAAGGGAAAGGCTGCCCTTTCCCTTTGATGCACTGTTTACCAGCAGATGATGTCTGCCAGTTCGTAAGATGCAGCGCGGCTCTGCGAGTCGAATGCGGTGGCGTTGAAGTTCCAGTTGGTGCTGGGCTTGAGGTTGTTGGTGCAATCGCTGGCGGTGCCGATCTGGTTGCCGTTGGCATCGTACAGGTTGAAGTTGACCTGCGCATACGAGTAGTCGCGGGCGGAATGATTCTGGATCGTGCCGGTCAGGGTCAGTGCACCGCTTTTCTGTTCGGCGGAAACGGCATCGTCAAGCAGGGAAAGTGCAGGTGTGCTGTTCTGTTCGGCAGAAAGCAGCGCGGCTTCGGCCTGCGGTGCGGCATAGGAAAGCGCACCGGTCACAGCGGGCTGCACGGTGATGCCATCCAAGGAAGCGGTGACAGCAGCGCTGATACATACGACAAATACCCAGAACCAAGTGTTCAGAAAAAGCGGGCGGTCGTGCTTGCGTGCGGGAGTAGATGCGGAAAGTGTTTCGTTTGCCATAGGAAAGTCCTCCTTGCCGGAACAGGGGCGAAAACAGCGCCGTGTTCTCGATCTTTTTTTCGGACATAGTATAGCATTTCCAGAGATACCCTGCAAGATTCGAAATGCACAAAACGGGAGCGGCGTGCCGCTCCCGTTTTGGTCAGTTGTTTTTGCGCAGTAATTGCTCTGCATAGCCTTGCAGCTCGCGGGCAGAATGAACGCTTGCGCTGCACGCTGTGATCTGCTGCCGGATATGTGCAGGCAGACTGTGAAAATAGGCGTGTGCACTGCGGTCGATGGCGAGCAGCTCGGTCAGGTTGTGGAATCGATCCATGTATTATTCACCTCACAAGGGAGGATGCCCGCTACATGGTAAGGATATTCTCCAGAATGTTGAGGATTTTTACGCCGTAGTCTGCGCCGGCGGCCCAACCGTAGCCCTGCGGGTTTTCCTGTATGCCCAGATATTGTACGGTGGGTGCCGCACCGCGGGTGACAAGGTGGAAACGGGGATCGATACACTCGTTTTGAAGGAGCTGCCGGTTTGCGTAGGCCTTTAGGTGCTGGATCTGCGCACGGATGCCGAGCTGCGGCGTGGCGAAAACAGCACCCTGCATCCCGTTATCCAACACACCGAGACCGCAGAAGTTATTGCCCTCGAGGGAGACGGCACTGCCGGTAAAGGTGAAGTTGCCGGTTTCCAGACAGGACTGGGCAAAGGCAATGTCGCCGCGGATGCCTTCAGCCTGTCCCTCGGTGAGATACAGAGGAATCATATCGAGCACAGATTGCGGGGCGTTGGGGTTGACCTTGCGCAGATAGGACTGCATTTGCTGCACTGTGGCCTGCGGTGCACCGGTCAAGCCGGTATAGGTGAAGTAGCGGGCGATGGTAGCGCTGCGCATATTATAATAGGAAGCACCCGGACGCATTACCTGTGTCAGCAGCAGGGTAGAGCCTGGATGGGTGTCGGAGAGACGGTAGTCATCCAGCGAGCGCAGTGCGCTGCCCTTGGTGAAGTCGAACACAGCCCATTGGCCGTTGACATAAACGACGTTCCATGCAGTGGACCAGCTTTGTGCCGGAAACGCTGGGATACCGGCTTCGGCGAACATCCAGTCTGCCGCAGCGGCAAGTGAACGGGCGCTGACGGCGCTGCGTTTACCATATCCTGTGACCCAAGAGCTGCTGCCGCCGGTGCGGTATTCGCGCTGCAGCAGGCGGTAGATAAAAGAAACGCGCTCGGTGTCGGTGGGCAGCAGGGACAGGCGAGCCATTTCCGGCGCAAAATAGGCTTTGGCGGCTGCGACATCCTCTGCTGCGGCGCCGCTGGTCAGCGTCAGGCTGTCTGCAAGGGTTACGCGGCTGCGCGCATTTTTGGCGTATCCGTTGCGGACAGAAACTTGCGGCAGCGCAGAAGGGGATGCGCCCAAATAAACCGAGGACATGGCGCGAAAATCCTGCTGCAAATCGGCACGATCCGGATTGTTGAACAGTGCAGTATCCGCCAGATCGGTCAGCGCTGTGCGGTAAAGCGGTGTGGCGGCTGCGGCCTGTCCGGTCATTGCGGCAGTGATGCGGTCGGCCCAATATAGGTTGGCGCGGTGCAGCTTATCCGGTGCAGCGGCATAGGCGGGGGCATCCTGCACGGCGCGCAGGGTGCTGATCAGTGCTTTCCAGTCGGCGGATGCTTTGCCGGAGATGGCGGCTGCGTAACGCGCTGTTGTGGCAGGATAGCCGGAATCAGGCAATACGCTCAAATTGCCGGTCAGATCGTTCATAGCGGCTGTCCAGACACCTTCCTCGGCATAGGGATAAGCAGCATATGCGGTGATGCGCAGATTGTCGCGGTTATAGGCCACGCCGAAATCGGCCAGCGCAGCAAAGGAGCGCAGGCCAATGTAGTTGTTGCCGCGGATATTGTATACGGAGGGGGTAATGCGCTTGCCATTTAGATATAAGGTTTGCATGGTTGGAATGGCGTTGGCGGCAGAAGTGGCTATGTTGTGGATGCTGTCGCTTTCGTCGGGCTCGGGCAGATATGGTTTGCCCATCTCGATCTGAACGGCGTTTGCGCTGTGGTTGTAGGTTACGCCGAAGTTTAGCAGCCGGCCAAGATCACGCAGCTTAAAATAAGTATTACCGCCGATATTGTAGATCGTAGGGTCGGCGGGACGCCCGGCGGTATCGGACAACGTGGTACTGGTATAAAAGGCTTGTCCGCCGGAAGCAGCGGGAAGCGCGGTGACGGCGGATGCGGTGCATGTCAGCGCGGCAGCCGTCAGGGCAGATAACAAAAGTCGTTTCAAGATGATCCCCTTTCGGTATTATAGATGTAAAAACAAAATCAGCTGTCATTGGTATAAAAAAGCAGTTGTTGGGTATTATACCATAGCAGCACACGGCTTAATCAGAAAGCGATGCTGGTATTATTGCAAAATAGGTGTGCAATGGCCGATTTACGGCTATTATACCATAGGATACCGGCAAGGACAAAGGAACTATCAGGCAAAAGAAGAAAATCCTCGAAAAAAGTCAAAAAACAGTTGACAATGCGGGGGAGGAGGAGTATACTAAATGAGCTGTCCCGGAAGGGGCGGCGGCCCGGAAAAAAGATTTGGAAAAAACGAAAAAAGTTGTTGACAAATCCGGAACGGGCTGATATACTGAATAGGCTGCTTCAAAAAGAGGCGGCGGTCAGAAAAGTTCGAAAAACGGCAGGAAAGCTTCGGAAATCTTGAAAAAAGATTGAAAAAAGTTCTTGACAAAACGAACTGAGTATGATAAACTAAGAAAGCTGCCAACGCAGCGGATTGTACCTTGTAAATTAAACAACGAAAAA
>NZ_JNJN01000061.1 GCF_000701665.1 Agathobaculum desmolans ATCC 43058
GGCAACTGCGTGCGCCCAGAAGTCGCCAGCGCAATATAAATTGGCGACGTGGTACTTACAGGATACCGCCTTTAGCAAGCGGTAGGTAAAAGTATCAGGTGATGAAAAATCACAACCTATTATTCTACAACTTATCCGAGAGGGGAAACCCGAAGGGGAGTGTAGCATGTTGTTGTTCCAGTTGGAACGTAAATAGGAAAGGCGCTAATCCTATGCGTCAGAACATTTAAGAATAAAAATCAGTGTATGAGGTACAAAGCTAAACTGCCTAAACGATAGCCAGAGTGGGGGAACCCGTGCCCCGCATACGAAAAGGATTGAAACGTATGCTTTTCATGTTGGTTTCATTTCGCAGTTATGAAAGCAAGCGATACTCATGAAAGAGCAACCGCAAGACAGCGGATAAATGGCGAAAGTCGGTGCCGACAACACTGAATGCTAATCCTGTATTTACTAACTGGGGATGACCTAAACCTGGTAACAGGCATGGTCACACAGCTCCCATAGTAGTCCGAGACGTTAATGACGTTCACATGGCGAAGGGGAGCAGCTTATCAGAAAATACTAAAATGAAGGAAGGTGCGAGAGGCATTGAGAAATCCAACTGAGGTATTGAAAAATTTGATGGAAAAGTCAAAGAATGAAACTTACAGATTTCAGAGATTATACAGAAATCTGTACAATCCGGAGTTTTATTGGCTTGCGTATAAAAATATCTACGCAAATGATGGCAGTATGACTGCCGGAGCTGATGGAACAACGATTGATGGCATGGGTAACGAGAGAATTGAGAGGATTATTTTATCCTTAAAAGACCGAAGTTACCAACCTAAGCCTGCAAGAAGAGAATATATTGCAAAGAAAAACAGCAGTAAAAAACGTCCTCTGGGTATTCAGTCGGGGGATGATAAACTCGTGCAGGAAGTCGTTAAGATGATTTTGGAGAGTATTTATGAGCCTGTGTTCAGTAATAAATCACATGGGTTCAGACCAAACAGAAGCTGTCAGACAGCACTGAAACAGATACAGAACACCTTTACTGGTGCGAACTGGTTTGTGGAAGGAGATATACACGCTTGTTTTGACAGTTTCGACCACCATGTAGTTATCGACCTCTTGAAAAAGAGGATTGATGACGAAGCGTTTATCCAGCTTATATGGAAATTCCTAAAAGCAGGATATATGGAACAATGGACATTCAACAGAACCTATAGCGGAGTGCCGCAGGGGTCGGGAGTCAGTCCAGTGCTGGCAAATATTTACCTTCATGAATTGGACAAATTTATGGAAAATTATGCAGAAAACTTCAATACAGAAGCCAAGAAGAAACATTTTTCTACTGCATATAAGTCCAGTGTCGGTAAGGCATACAGATATAGGAAAAAGGGCAGAGAGATATGGGATAGTCTGTCTGATGAAGAAAAGAAAATCAGATGCAAAAATCTTAAGGAACTGGAAATGATTGAAAAATCTACAACACCGTACGTCTATAACGACAGTAATTATAAAAGGGTGCAGTATACGAGATATGCGGATGATTTTATCATCGGGGTTATTGGTAGCAAAGCAGACGCAGAAGCTATCAAGAAAGACGTGAAAATATTCCTGCAAAAAGCATTGAAATTAGAAATGTCAGACACTAAGACAAAGGTTACGCACACTGGAAACAGAGCAAGATTTCTAGGTTACGACATTACGGTATCAAGAGCGCAGACGCTACAGAAGGCTTCTAACGGAAGGGTTCAGAGATGTCAGACAGGAGTTGTTAAACTGTATGTTCCACGCGAAAAATGGGTAGGTAAGTTAATTGAATACAAAGCAATGAAAATCAAAATCAACGAAAACGGAAAAGAGAGATTTGTAGCCCTTCATAGGGGAAAACTGGTAAACCAGAGCGATATTGAAATTCTCGCAAGATACAATGCAGAAGTCCGTGGACTATATAATTATTACTCCATAGCGAATGACTCCTTTAAAATAGGGAGATTTGCCAATGTAATGAAATACAGCATGTATAAAACATTTGCGTGCAAGTATAAGACGAATGTTCATGAGATTAAGCGGAGATATTGCAGAAACGAATTATTTACAGTTGCGTATGAAACAAGGCAGGGAATGAAAACAACAACATTCTACAGGGATGGTTATAAACGGAAGGAATGTGCTACAAAGTTTGATAATGTAAGCGAGCTTCCGCAGTTTTCAAAATATGCCAAAACTAACACTCTCAAACAGAGAGTGGAACGTCATACTTGTGAATTATGCCAAAAAGACTGTAGAAATCTGGTAATACACCAAGTTAAGAAACTCAAAGATTTAAAGGGAAATACAGAGTGGGTATTACTCATGCGAAAAAGGAGACGGAAAACACTCGTGGTATGCCCCGAATGCCATAATTTAATTCATTCGTAACACCGCAAATGATAAGCGGAAAGCCGTATACATCGAGAGGTGTACGTGCGGTTTGGGAGGGAGTGGATGCAAGTCCTTTTCGAAGGATGAGCTGAAGCTTACCTCATGATGAATTCCTGTATCTGGGCGGCAATGAGCAGAGTACCCACAAGTATGTGTCGGAGCTTCTGGGAAAGGAAACTATCGACACGAACACTTATGGGAAAAGCTCTGGGCGGAGCGGGAACTATTCTACCAACTATCAGATTTCGGGGCGTGAGCTTTTAACGCCAGACGAGGTGCGTATGCTTGACAACCGCTACGCACTTCTTTTTGTGCGAGGGGAACGCCCCGTGATGGACTTTAAGTACGACATCTTAAAGCATCCCAATGTGAAACTGACAGCAGACGGAGGGCAGCCGCCTTATCTTCACGGCGAGCCGACGCAGGCTGTCGCAACTGTTGTGTTTGACAGCGATATTCCAAAGGACGCAATCAGCGTAAATGCTGTCAGCACTTCCTATGAGCTTCTGTCCGAGGAGGACTTGGAAGAATTATTCAATTTATAAGGAGGATTTATCTATGCGAATTTTCAAGAAAAATGAGAACAAGAAAACCACCAAGCTGCCCATGACTGGCAAGGTAGAGAAAGGCTTCCGCCGCTACTGCGTGGCGGTGCTTGCCCTCACGCTGATGAGCGTGACTTCCGTGACCGCCTTTGCCGCAAGCGACCCCATTCAGGTAGTCAACAACCTCTCCGATTTCATCTTCGGTCTGGTAAGGGCTGTCGGTATGATTATGCTCGGCTTCGGTATCGTGCAGGTGGGCTTGTCGCTGAAATCCCACGACCCTTCCCAGAGGGCGAATGGATTTCTGACGCTTGCCGGCGGCGTTGTGATTACCTTTGCGAAGGAGATTTTGACGCTTATCACGGGCTGATTGCAAGGAACAGAAAGAGCAACCCAAAGACACAAGACAGGGCTTACGGGGCAGATCCGCTTTGCGGCTTGCCCCGCAAGCTGATTATAACAAGGAGGTGGTCGAATGTCTGATAACTGGGTAGTGCAGAATTTAGAGAACGCCTTGAACACTTGGAACGAGAAGTTAGCCGAGATATGGCAGCTCATTACCCAATCCCCAGAAACCTTTAAGGGCGGGGCGATATGGAATGTCATCGTGGATATACACGGTGCGGTGCAGGCTATCGGGCTTGCCCTGCTCGTCCTGTTCTTTGTGGTGGGCGTGATGCGTACCTGCGGCAACTTTGCCGAGGTCAAGCGTCCTGAGCAGGCGTTGAAGCTGTTTATCCGTTTCGCCCTTGCCAAAGGTGCAGTGACTTACGGTTTGGAGCTGATGATGGCTCTTTTCAAGATTGTGCAGGGTATCATATCCACGATTATGAACGCCGCAGGCTTCGGTGCGGCACAGCAGACGGTACTGCCGCAGGAAATCGTCACGGCGGTTGAGGACTGCGGATTTTTTGAGAGCATCCCCCTATGGGCGGTCACGCTTATCGGCGGTCTGTTCATTACGGTACTCTCATTCATTATGATTATGTCGGTGTACGGCAGGTTTTTCAAGCTCTACCTTTATACCGCCATCGCCCCTGTCCCCCTCGCCGCCTTTGCGGGAGAGCCGAGCCAGAGTGTCGGAAAGAGCTTTATCAAAAGCTATTCCGCCGTCTGCCTTGAAGGGGCAATTATCGTGCTTGCGTGTATCATCTTCTCCGTGTTTGCGGCTTCCCCGCCTGTCGTCAATCCCGATGCGGCGGCGGTCACGATGGTATGGAGCTATATCGGGGAACTTGTTTTTAATATGCTCGTCCTTGTCGGTGCGGTCAAGATGGCAGACCGTGTGGTACGGGAAATGATGGGCTTGTAATCATCAATCAGGAAAGGAAAATCAAAATGCAAAAAGAGCCAGAGTATTACCAGATTTATCATATCCATTTGTTGAACGGAGAAGTCATTGAGGCTTCCGAAGCCTATGACCTGCCTGCGGAAAAGGGATTAGTCGGAAAATTTGAAAAGGCTGACGATAACGAAATCTTTGAAATCGGGGACGCCATTTCAGGATTTGCGTATATCCCCAAACGCAGCATTCTCTTTATAGCGACAGGCGATGTAAAGGAAGGATGGTGTCCGTTTGGAAGTCAAGATAAATAAGGAAATCCGTAACTATACGGAGAGTATGTTTTTTGGGCTGTCAATGCGGCAGTTCATTTTTCCTGTCCTTGCCTGCGGCGTGGCGGTGGGCTTGTAATTGTAAATTTTCTGCGGAGCTGTTGACTATGTTGCATGGAATGGGTATAATATGGGTAGAATATTACTACCGATACAATTCAAGGAGGTGTCATTATGAATATTCGTCCATCCGCAGCAATCCGCCAGAATTACAATGAGATTGCCGATATGTGCAGAAAGACCGCAGAGCCGATTTTCCTTACCAAGAATGGCGAGGGGGATTTGGTTGTCATGGATATTGAAACCTATAACAGACGGGAAAAGATGTTAAAACTCCGTGAGGAGCTGCTTGCCGTTGAGGAAGATAGGATGCGCGGGAACAAAGGTTACTCTGTTGATGAAGTTGCTGCGATGATGCGTAGCGCAATCAAGGAGGCAGCAGGTCATGGAACAGCAGAATAAATACCGTGTGATTGTATCGGAACGTGCAACACAGATGCTCGTTTCCCATGCCGCATTTCTGGCACAGGTCAGCCCAGAGGCGGCGGAACGGTTGACAGCCGAGTTTGAAAAGACCGCAAATTCATTGGAGCTGATGCCACAGAGATGCTCGTGGCTTACAGGGGAATATATTCCCCGAAACGCCTACCGTTTTATCCTGTTTGAAAAACGCTATATGATAATCTTCCAGATAGTAGACGATATAGTCTACGCCGATTATGTGGTGGATTGCAGGCAGGATTACAGTTGGCTTATCAGGTAACAAGAAAATAAACCGAGCAAAATCGTCACTTGATAACAGGTGGCGGTTTTTTTATGTCCAAAAGGAGGTGCTATCTATTTGGAAGTCAAAATAAATAAGGAAATCCGCAACTATACGGAGAGTATGTTTTTCGGGCTGTCGATGCGGCAGTTCATTTTTTCTGTCCTTGCCTGCGGCGTGGCGGTGGGCTTGTATTTCCTGCTCCGCCCGAAGTTCGGCACGGAAACCCTCAGTTGGATGTGTATTCTGGGGGCTTCCCCCTTTGCCATGATGGGCTTTGTGAAATACAACGGAATGACCGCCGAGCAGTTTGTCTGGGCGTGGATAAAATCGGAGTTTCTGATGCCGAAGAAGATTTTATTTTTGCCAGACAACCTCTATTATGAAGCGTTGAAGCCGAATATCGAAGCAAGGGAGAAGGGCTTGCCCGCCCCGATAAAGAAGCAGAAACGGCAGGCGGGAAAGTCAGAGAAACAGAAAATGAAGAAAGCTAAGAAATCAAAAAAGCGTAAGGAGGTAAGCCATGATAAAGACGCTTAGAAACCTGTTTAAGCAGGACAAGGAGAAATTTGCCGTTCCGAAATCAGTGCAGGCGGTCATCCCCATGAAAACCATCTGGGAGGACGGCATTTTCCTTGTCGGGAAGAACAAATACGCCAAGACCTTCAAGTTTGAGGACATCAATTACGCCGTGGCGAGCCGTGAGGACAAAGAAGCGATGTTTTTAGAGTATTCAGAGCTTTTGAACGCCCTCGACAGCGGTGCGACCACAAAAATCACGATTAACAACCGCCGCTTAAATAAAGCGGATTTTGAGCAGACCATCCTAATCCCGATGGCGGAGGACGGTCTGGATAAGTACCGTAAGGAATACAACAAGATGCTGCTTGATAAGGCGACAGGGGCTAATTCCATCGTGCAGGATAAATATGTGACCGTATCGGTGTGCAAAAAGAATATCGAGGAAGCACGGAATTATTTTGCCCGTGTTGGTGCTGACCTTATCGCCCATTTTAACCGTCTTGGCTCAAAGTGCAGTGAGCTTGACGCAGCTGACAAGCTCCGCATCTTCCACGACTTCTACCGCACGGGCGAGGAAACCGCCTTTGCCTTTGATATGGTGCAGTCCATGAAAAAAGGTCACGATTTTAAGGACTATATCTGCCCCGACACCTTTGAGTTTGAAAAAGACTATTTCCGTATGGGCGACAGGTACGGGCGTGTGATTTTCCTGCGGGAATATGCCGCCTATATCAAGGACAGCATGGTGGCGGAGCTTTGCGAGCTGAACAGAAACATGATGCTCTCCGTGGATGTCGTTCCCGTTCCCACGGACGAAGCGGTGCGGGAGGTGGAAAACCGTCTGCTCGGCGTGGAAACAAATATAACGAACTGGCAGAGGAAGCAGAACCAGAACAACAACTTTTCCGCCGTCATCCCCTACGACTTGGAGCAGCAGCGTCGGGAAAGCAAGGAGTTTCTGGACGATTTGACGACCCGTGACCAGAGGATGATGTTTGCGGTGCTGACGATGGTGCATACCGCCGATACCAAAGAGCAGCTTGACAACGACACGGAAGCCCTCTTGACGACGGCAAGAAAGCATTTGTGCCAGTTTGCGGTGCTGAAATATCAGCAGATGGACGGATTAAATACAGCCCTGCCCTTTGGCGTGAGGAAGATTGACGCATTAAGGACGCTGACAACGGAGAGCCTTGCAGTGTTTATCCCGTTTAGAGTGCAGGAAATCTACCATAAGGACGGCGTGTACTACGGGCAGAATGTAATCTCCAAAAACATGATTATCGCTAACCGCCGCCACCTATTGAACGGCAATTCTTTTATCCTCGGCGTGTCTGGTGCGGGTAAATCCTTTACGGCAAAGGAGGAAATGACGAACATCATTCTGACCGACCCCAACGCCGATGTTATTATTATAGACCCTGAGCGAGAATATTCCCCGCTTGTGAAAGCCATGCAGGGCGAGGTCATCCACATCTCGGCAACGAGCGATAACCACATCAACGCTATGGATATGAACTCCGATTACGGCGACGGTGCAAACCCCGTCATCCTGAAATCGGAGTTTATTTTGTCTTTGTGCGAGCAGCTCATCGGCGGGGCAAGTCTGGGGGCAAAGCAGAAATCTATCATTGACCGATGCACGGCGAGCGTCTACCGCTACTATCAGCAGGGCAACTATATGGGAACGCCGCCCACCTTGCAGGACTTCCGTGAGGAGCTGTTAAAGCAGAACGAGCCAGAAGCACAGGAAATCGCCCTTGCCATCGAGCTTTTCACGGACGGCTCCCTCAACACCTTTGCCAAGCATACCAATGTGGATACCCACAGCCGCCTTATCTGCTATGACATTCTGGATTTAGGCAAGCAGCTACAGCCTATCGGTATGCTTGTGGTGCTTGACAGCATCCTAAACCGCATCACCCAGAACAGGGCGAAAGGCAGGAACACCTTTATTTTCATTGACGAGATTTACCTGCTCTTTCAGCATGAATACTCGGCAAACTTCCTCTTTACCCTCTGGAAGCGAGTGCGTAAGTACGGGGCGTACTGTACGGGCATTACGCAGAACGTGGACGACCTGTTGCAGAGCCATACGGCGAGGACGATGCTTGCCAACAGCGAGTTTATCATTATGCTCAATCAGGCGTCCACAGACCGTATCGAGCTTGCAAAGCTCCTTAATATCTCTGATTTGCAGATGAGCTATATCACCAATGTCGGTGCAGGTCAGGGGCTTTTGAAAGTGGGCAGCTCCCTCGTGCCGTTCGTTAATAAGTTCCCACGCAATACGGAGCTGTATAAGCTGATGACAACCAAATTTGGGGAGTGTTAAGAATGGAGGGATTTTTATGTCAGAGATAAGGTTTCGCAATGCAGCCCACCGTGATTTCTTTCTGGAAAATATGATGAAATGCAGGGTAAACGACTGTTATCACAGGGCGTTTTTCTATGTGATGGGGATTGCGGAGGAAACAAGGAACAACATCAATGCCATGTTTGATTTTAAGACAGACTGCATTGAGCCAGAGGGGATGCACGGCGGATGGCAGACAAGCGGCACGGTCAAGGTCTGCCACCTTGCCTTTAACCTCTGGAACGGTTATGCCGAGGAGGGGCGTGAGAGGTATTTCACCCCAGAAGAATTGTTCTGCTGCGAGTTTGCCCCGTACTTTATGGAGGGCATCAAGGTGAGGTATCCCGAGTATTGCAGGGATTTACCGTCGCCCAAGAAGCAGACCGAGCATACACGGTAAACCGTAATCTCAAAAAATGAAATACCCTGCGGGCATACCGTTATGCCCAGAAAACAGGGCAAATGAAAGAAAGGAAAACAAGCCTATGAATTTGAAAAAATATCAATCTGTTATCTGTATCGTTGCCGCCGTTACCCTTTTAGGGGCGGCGGCTTTCTGCGGCTATCACATCTACGCCCACTATGCACAGGTGGACGAGCAGGAGGAAGTGTTTGACAGTCTTGCGGAGGTGGTGGAGAACACTCCTGCGGAGGAAGAAACACCAGAAGATACGCCCGTCAGCGAGGGCGAGGATGTGCTTGCCAAATATCAGGAATTGTACTTGCAGAACGAGGACATGGTTGGCTGGATTGCCATTGACGGGACAGCTATCAACTATCCCGTTATGCAGAGCAAGAACAACCCCAACTTCTATCTGAAGCACAGCTTTGAAAAGGAATACAGCGATTTGGGCGTGCCGTATATCCAAGAAAACTGCGACATCCTCACAAGCGACAACCTGATTATCTACGGTCATCACATCAAGGGGCAAAAGATGTTCGGGGCATTGGAGAATTATAAGGACAAGAGCTTCTATGAGGAACACAAGACCATCCAGTTTGACACGTTGACCGAGCAGGGCGAGTATGAAATCATCGCCGTCTTTAAGACCGTGGCGTATAGTGCGGAGGGCTACCGCTATTATGACTTTGTGGATGCGGAGAATGAGGAGGAATTTAACGCCTATATCGCCAAGTGTAAGGAGCTTGCCCTGTATGATACGGGTGTGACCGCCGAGTACGGCGATAAGCTCATTACCCTCTCCACCTGCGAATACTCCGCCCAGAACGGCAGGCTTGTGGTTGTGGCGAAAAAAATCGTGTAACAAACGCAGGAATTTACGGAAGGGAGGTTTGCTATGGCTGATATTAAGACAAGGGATGCGATAAAAGGCACGATAAAGACCATAGACAAAGCCGCCATTGCTTCGGAGCGTATGAAATCTGCCTATGCCAAGACAAAGGAAAAAGCGGAACAGGGCTGTTATGCTGACGAAGGCTCCGCCACCGAGTATGCGGCGGATAAGCTCTCTTACGGTGCAGACCGTATCAAAGACGAGGGCATCCACCAATTCAATAAGCAGGGGCAGAAATCCGTCCAGACCACGAAGGAGAACATCGTTAGGGCAAAGGACAGGGTATCGGATTTTAAGCAGAAACGGGCGGTCAAAGCCGCCGAGAAGAAAAAAGCACAGGTGATGGCAGAACAGGACGGCTCGCTGATCCGAAACGGGACAGCGGGCCGTTCCCCTGCTTCGGACGATTCTCCTGCCATGAAGCCCGAAGTTCCTAAGAATACAGAAAATCCGCTGATAAAGACAAGGCGGCAGGGAAAAAAGACAATTAAGACAACCGCCAGAAATGCGGAGAAAACGGTCAAATCCACAGCGAAAGGCACAATCAAGACCGCAGAAAACGGCGTGAAAACCGCACAGGCGACCTCTAAAACGGCGATTAAGACCACGGAGCAGACCGCTAAAGCGACGCAGGCGGCGGCAAAGGCATCTGCCAAAGCCGCCCAGAAAGCGGCACAGACGGCGAAAGCCACCGCAAAGGCGACAGCCGAAGCAACGAAAACGGCGGTCAGAGCCACCATATCGGCGGTTAAGGCGATTATCGCAGGCACAAAGGCGTTGATTTCCGCCTTAATCGCAGGCGGTTGGATTGCCGTCGTGATTATCCTGATTGTCGTCCTGCTTGGGTGTGCCGTGTCTTTATTTGGCGGCGGCAGCGAAAGCACTTCCTATACCCCTGTCAGTGCGGAGGTGGAAGCCTATGAGCCGTTGATACAAAAATATGCCAAGCAGTACGGCATTCCCGAATATGTGGAGCTTATCAAAGCTGTGATGATGCAGGAAAGCGGTGGGCGTGGGCTTGACCCTATGCAGGCGGCAGAGGGCAGTTTTAATACAAGGTATCCCCATGAGCCGAATGGTATCCAAGACCCAGAGTATTCTATCCAGTGCGGCGTACAGGAGCTAAAGGCAGCTCTTATCTCCGCAGAGGCGGAAAACCCGATTGACATGGAACGTATCAAGCTCGCTTTGCAGGGCTATAACTTCGGCAATGGCTATATCTCATGGGCAAAGAGCAACTATGGCGGGTATTCCTATGCCAATGCGGTAGAGTTTTCTACCATGCAGGCACAGCGGTTAGGTTGGGAAAAGTACGGCGACACGCAGTACCCCGCCCATGTGCTTCGGTATTACCCATATGGGCGGGCGTTCACAAGCGGCGGCAATCAGGCAATCGTGGAGGTTGCTCTGACGCAGCTTGGCAACAAGGGAGGACAGCCCTATTGGAGTTGGTATGGTTTTGACGGGCGTGTAGAATGGTGTGCCTGCTTCGTTTCATGGTGTGCCGACCAATGCGGTTATCTGGAAAGCGGCATCGTGCCGAAATTCTCCCTTTGTTCGGACGGTGTGAATTGGTTTAACAGCAACGGGCAATGGCAGGGAAAGGATTATGAGCCGAAAGCAGGCGACATTATCTTTTTCGACTGGAGCAAGGACGGGCAGGACGGCGATGCCGACCATGTGGGCATCGTGGAGAAATGCGAGAACGGCGTTGTCTATACCGTGGAGGGCAACTCTGGCGATGCCTGCCGACAGAACAACTACCCCGTCGGGTACTATGAAATCCTCGGTTACGGTTGTCCGAGCTATTAGGAAAAGGGCGAAAGAAAAACCAGAGGTTTTATTCCTCTGGCTCTTTTGCCTTACATAGCCCGTTCACGGTTGCTTCGATGACGGACAGCTCCCTGTCGTCCAGACGGTCAAGCTGAGCGTCTAAGCGTCTGCGGATAGAACTCTTTTTGACTTCTTTCTCTGGGAATATGTACTCGTCCACCGATACCCCGAACATCGTAATAAGCTGAATGAACAGCTCGATACTCGGATACTGCCCCTCGTTCTCAACCGCTTGCAGATGTCTTGGGTCATAATCCACGATACGGGCAAGCTGCTCCCGTGTCATACCTGTTTTTTCACGGGCTTTCTTGATTGCCTGTCCTATCGGCGTGAAATCAAAGTCAAAATCGTTATTTCTTTTATCCATAAGCTCACCACCTGTTCTCTGAAAATCTTGCCCTTATATTTTACAGAGATGTGGTTTCTGATAGAACGATGTGAAATCTCTGACAACAAGAGATTTAATAGCCTATCAGCAGAGATGAAAAAGCTATAAACTTTATAAAAGTGACTATTTCTTGACAGCGAACGCTCTCTATGATAGAATAACAACCGACAATCTGTCGGTCTTGATGTGTTTGGGAGCGTGTAGAAAATGCGAATTGTAAAAGAGGCGGAAGAACGCAAAAATGAGATATTGGATGTTGCAGGGAGATTGTTTGGAGAACAAGGCTATGATGCCACAAGCACCAATGACATTCTGAAAGAAATCGGCATTGCAAGAGGTACGCTTTACTATCATTTCAAATCCAAAGAAGAAATTTTGGATGCAATGATTGACCGTATGACAGAGCAAATACTTGAAAAAGCAAAATCAATTGTGAAACAAACGGAGATACCCGTGTTACAGCGTTTGATATGTACCCCCTTTACTGGACACCCAGTAGAGGGGGTATTATTATGCGGTACACATATGAGTATAAAAGGAAATGTGTAGAAATGTATCGAGAAGGAAAATGGCCAGAAACGCCAGAAGGTATTAGCGATAAATCCTTTCGAGATAAAGTGAGACTATGGGTAAGAACAGAGGATAGCCGCGGTCCAGAAGCACTGAAACACAAAAATTTCAATAGGAACTGGACACCAGAAGAACGGCTAGAACTAGTATCCCAAGTAATGTCCGGGAAATCCTGTGTGTCAGTGGCAATCGAGGCCGGTATTCAAGATAGACTATTGTATCAATGGGTTCAAAAATATAAAACAAAGGG
>NZ_JNJN01000062.1 GCF_000701665.1 Agathobaculum desmolans ATCC 43058
GGCAACTGCGTGCGCCCAGAAGTCGCCAGCGCAATATAAATTGGCGACGTGGTACTTACAGGATACCGCCTTTAGCAAGCGGTAGGTAAAAGTATCAGGTGATGAAAAATCACAACCTATTATTCTACAACTTATCCGAGAGGGGAAACCCGAAGGGGAGTGTAGCATGTTGTTGTTCCAGTTGGAACGTAAATAGGAAAGGCGCTAATCCTATGCGTCAGAACATTTAAGAATAAAAATCAGTGTATGAGGTACAAAGCTAAACTGCCTAAACGATAGCCAGAGTGGGGGAACCCGTGCCCCGCATACGAAAAGGATTGAAACGTATGCTTTTCATGTTGGTTTCATTTCGCAGTTATGAAAGCAAGCGATACTCATGAAAGAGCAACCGCAAGACAGCGGATAAATGGCGAAAGTCGGTGCCGACAACACTGAATGCTAATCCTGTATTTACTAACTGGGGATGACCTAAACCTGGTAACAGGCATGGTCACACAGCTCCCATAGTAGTCCGAGACGTTAATGACGTTCACATGGCGAAGGGGAGCAGCTTATCAGAAAATACTAAAATGAAGGAAGGTGCGAGAGGCATTGAGAAATCCAACTGAGGTATTGAAAAATTTGATGGAAAAGTCAAAGAATGAAACTTACAGATTTCAGAGATTATACAGAAATCTGTACAATCCGGAGTTTTATTGGCTTGCGTATAAAAATATCTACGCAAATGATGGCAGTATGACTGCCGGAGCTGATGGAACAACGATTGATGGCATGGGTAACGAGAGAATTGAGAGGATTATTTTATCCTTAAAAGACCGAAGTTACCAACCTAAGCCTGCAAGAAGAGAATATATTGCAAAGAAAAACAGCAGTAAAAAACGTCCTCTGGGTATTCAGTCGGGGGATGATAAACTCGTGCAGGAAGTCGTTAAGATGATTTTGGAGAGTATTTATGAGCCTGTGTTCAGTAATAAATCACATGGGTTCAGACCAAACAGAAGCTGTCAGACAGCACTGAAACAGATACAGAACACCTTTACTGGTGCGAACTGGTTTGTGGAAGGAGATATACACGCTTGTTTTGACAGTTTCGACCACCATGTAGTTATCGACCTCTTGAAAAAGAGGATTGATGACGAAGCGTTTATCCAGCTTATATGGAAATTCCTAAAAGCAGGATATATGGAACAATGGACATTCAACAGAACCTATAGCGGAGTGCCGCAGGGGTCGGGAGTCAGTCCAGTGCTGGCAAATATTTACCTTCATGAATTGGACAAATTTATGGAAAATTATGCAGAAAACTTCAATACAGAAGCCAAGAAGAAACATTTTTCTACTGCATATAAGTCCAGTGTCGGTAAGGCATACAGATATAGGAAAAAGGGCAGAGAGATATGGGATAGTCTGTCTGATGAAGAAAAGAAAATCAGATGCAAAAATCTTAAGGAACTGGAAATGATTGAAAAATCTACAACACCGTACGTCTATAACGACAGTAATTATAAAAGGGTGCAGTATACGAGATATGCGGATGATTTTATCATCGGGGTTATTGGTAGCAAAGCAGACGCAGAAGCTATCAAGAAAGACGTGAAAATATTCCTGCAAAAAGCATTGAAATTAGAAATGTCAGACACTAAGACAAAGGTTACGCACACTGGAAACAGAGCAAGATTTCTAGGTTACGACATTACGGTATCAAGAGCGCAGACGCTACAGAAGGCTTCTAACGGAAGGGTTCAGAGATGTCAGACAGGAGTTGTTAAACTGTATGTTCCACGCGAAAAATGGGTAGGTAAGTTAATTGAATACAAAGCAATGAAAATCAAAATCAACGAAAACGGAAAAGAGAGATTTGTAGCCCTTCATAGGGGAAAACTGGTAAACCAGAGCGATATTGAAATTCTCGCAAGATACAATGCAGAAGTCCGTGGACTATATAATTATTACTCCATAGCGAATGACTCCTTTAAAATAGGGAGATTTGCCAATGTAATGAAATACAGCATGTATAAAACATTTGCGTGCAAGTATAAGACGAATGTTCATGAGATTAAGCGGAGATATTGCAGAAACGAATTATTTACAGTTGCGTATGAAACAAGGCAGGGAATGAAAACAACAACATTCTACAGGGATGGTTATAAACGGAAGGAATGTGCTACAAAGTTTGATAATGTAAGCGAGCTTCCGCAGTTTTCAAAATATGCCAAAACTAACACTCTCAAACAGAGAGTGGAACGTCATACTTGTGAATTATGCCAAAAAGACTGTAGAAATCTGGTAATACACCAAGTTAAGAAACTCAAAGATTTAAAGGGAAATACAGAGTGGGTATTACTCATGCGAAAAAGGAGACGGAAAACACTCGTGGTATGCCCCGAATGCCATAATTTAATTCATTCGTAACACCGCAAATGATAAGCGGAAAGCCGTATACATCGAGAGGTGTACGTGCGGTTTGGGAGGGAGTGGATGCAAGTCCTTTTCGAAGGATGAGCTGAAGCTTACCTCATGACACCACCCTTTTCTTAGGCGGCAAGGAGAAAACCACCCTCAAAGAAATGTCGGAAATCTTGGGGAAAGAAACCATTGACAGCTTCAACACTTCCGAGAACCGGGGGCGTGAGGTATCACATGGGCTGAACTATCAGAAGTTAGGCAAGGATATGCCATACTTGTTGGTGAAGAGTTCAGCTGCCTTGAATTTGACATGAACAGGGACACGATCAGCTGGATTCGGAGAAAAATCGAATACAGGAGGTCGCTTATGGAACACTTACCGAAGAAAACCTGTCAAAACGGCATCAGCTATACGCTGGTCGGTGATTACTACATTCCAGACTTGCAGTTACCGGAAGAAAACCGCTCCATTGGAATCTGGGGGCGGATGCACAAAGCCTATCTGGAGTTGTACCACCCAGCCAGGTATAATGACCTAATTTTGTCTGGCAAACTATGGACATATCTGGCAGATCTGAATGAGCAGGCACAGAACCGGCTGGATTGTATCATTGCCCAGATGCAAGAAGTCGAGGGAATCACGGAGGAACTGAAAGCCAGTGACCAAATGGCATGGGTCAGGGCAATGAACAGCATTCGTAACCGGGCAGAAGAAATTATTCGGTCTGAAATGATTTACTGCTGAAATGTCAATTTTCCTGTTCAGCCAGTTCCACAATGATATTGCTCTGCTGGAGCAGCCAGTCCGAAAATTCCTTTGGACTGGCTGTTTTCTTTTTCACAGCCTGTTTCCGCTGCAAGGCTTCTTTTTTGAAAGATTCAAAAGCAGCCAGCATTTCTTCCAAACGGTCGGCAGGAAAGCCGGGGGTTTTCTTTGCCTTATTGATTTTGTTTCGCCAGTTCTGGCATTCGTTTTTGTAGAGCAGATCATAATTGTTTTCTCTGGCTCGTTCATCAAACTCACGCTTGTTCTGGAGAGATTGCTTTTTACGACACTTATCACTGCAAAGCTCATATCTCTGGCTTTTGGCAAGGAATACTTTCCCGCAAATTTTGCATTTCCGGAAATAAAGTCCCCAATCGTTCAAGCGGTTCAGATAATAGATAATCAGCGGATACAGGGATGAATAAGCAGAAACACATTCCATATTTCGTTTGCTGTCCGGATACCAGAGGTCAAGCCGGGTATCTTCCTGCGGTACAGAACCATAAATATGTGTAGAAATATTCAGGCGCTTTGGTTTTCCTGAATCCTCATCAAAGTCAAGGGGTGGATTTCCCATAAACAAGGCTGTGAAGCCGTTCATTTTTCCAATAAAACGCTCGCAGGCAGCTTCCCGATTTCGTGGTTCTCTTGCCTTTAAATATTCGTTCCAGATACGAAGTGCCACATACATTCTCACCGGATCACCGGTGAGATATTTTTTTGCCAGAAAACCACCGGAAGCCTGTTCCAGTCCTGGCTGCTTCCAACGGTTAGAGTGCAACGCTTCTCTCAATGGCATCAGACCAAAACGGTTCCATTCGCCATCAGGATCATGCTCAAAGGCTGAAAGCATAGCTCCCAAAGGGCGTGTAACATCACACAGCACCTCTGCATCGGCATATCCTTGTAAACGAAACCGGATTTGCAGTTCTTCTCCAATCAAAATGCGCTCTTTCATTTTCTGTCTGTCCAGCGTCAGTACCAGCAGAATACGGTCATAAAGCGGTTCGTGCCGCACAAATTCAAAGTCCATGCAATTCCCTCCCATTCATTTATGGTAATTTTATAATCTGATTACATCTGTTACACTAATGGTACTGCGAATCTATTGTTTTGTCAAGGTTATAGCGATATGATGACATCAGATGGTAATTTCATTACATCGTGTACCTTGACAACTAAATGACCGTCTGAACTGAGATAAACCGCCATGACCTCTCCTGAAACGGAGGGCGAGCGCATCGAGAAATCGGTGACTCATGTATGTCGAGCAGGGCAGCATGAAGGAAACGAGACAGGTAGAACGGCAAATATGTGAAAAATGAAATATCAATCAATTCAAATAAAGGAGGAACACCGATATGAAAGAAAAAACAAAATGGAACGACTATGACGCTCTGCCCCTGATTTTGGATGTTATGGATATTCAGCATATCATGGGGATTTCCAGAGCCAGTGCCTATGAGCTGGTACACACACCGGGGTTTCCAGCAGTGCGCAGCGGCAGACTGATTAAGATCAGCAAGAAAGCCTTCTTCAACTGGCTGGATAGCGGTGGCACTCCGCACGAGAACGAAAAAGAAAGGACGGCGTAACCATGAAATTGAGTATTCAAGAAAAGAAAATTCTTTATGCCTTTGCCTGTCCCAATCACCACAACACCGTGACAAGGCTCAAATGGCTGACCGCATTGACTGTTGATCCAAAAGCAAAACGCTGGATGCTGGGACTTGCCAGAAAGATGGAAAATGAGGTTGAGGAACACTGGTATCCTTGCTTTTATCAGCGGCTCCGCATGGAGATGGCAAAGTATTACGAGACAAAGAAGTATCTGCGGATGGTAGAGAAAAGCACTGACTATGAGGAGGATCTGTATGACGAAGCTGTCTAAGTATGAGAAAGAAACCATTATCAACTGGAACGAAGCAGAAAACACCGCCAGCATTTACACGTTCAATGCCGATCTGAAGCGCAGACTGGCAGAGTTCAGCCGAAAGTATCCCCAGCTGTGCCGGTTGGAGCGTAGCACCACCGAGGGCAGTGTAACCTATGTGATGGACAAGTCCCGGCTGTCTGTCCGCTTTGTCCCGCCGTACAGCGAAGAACGGCTGGCAGCTGCCAGAGAGTACGCTAAACAACATGGTTTTCAGGTTTTGCGTACAGAAAAGGAAAGCGCCTGATTACAGGGCAAATGACTGCAAAATGCCGGGTCTGCACCCGGCATTTTCACAGTCTGTTTATTCAGGGGTATCAAGTATCCAGTACCATAGAAGATGAAAAATGTCCGATTTGGGAGCTATTTCCCCGGTCGGGAGAAAGGAGGGAAAAACAATGGGTAATTTATATGGCTATATCCGTGTCAGCACCAGAGAACAGAATGAGGACAGGCAGATTCTTGCCCTGAAAGAGCTATCTATCCCGGCTAAAAATCTGTTTATCGATAAGCAGTCCGGCAAGGATTTTGAACGCCCGCAGTACCGGAAAATGGTACGGAAACTAAAAAAAGACGATCTGCTCTATATCAAGAGCATCGACCGTCTGGGGCGTAACTATTCTGAAATTCTGGAGCAGTGGCGGATTTTGACCAAGGAAAAAGGGATTGATATTGTGGTGCTGGATATGCCCTTGCTGGACACACGCCGGGGCAAAGACCTGATGGGCACATTCCTCAGTGATATTGTGCTGCAAGTGTTGTCCTTTGTGGCAGAAAATGAACGCAGTAATATCCGGCAGCGTCAGGCAGAAGGAATTGCCGCTGCCAAAGCAAGAGGTGTCCGCTTTGGCAGACCCCCAGCGCCTTTACCAGAGAACTTCCATCATCTATATCAACAATGGAAGAACGGCAAAATCACAGGCACAGCTGCTGCAAAGCTGTGCGGGATGCCGCTTTCCACCTTCCGCTATCGTGCGGAGATTTACGAAAAAGCCAAGTTGTTGTAAGCAGGTGTTTTTACAGGAATGTGTACCTTTCTGTAAAATGCCTGCTTTTTAGCTATAAGAAAATGATACCACAGAACACCGGCTTTTTCCATACAAAATCTGTGAACAAAAGCCCTTTTGCCACTTCTCAAACACCGGAAAACGCACCTGCGAAAAAGTACACCATCTTGTAGGTGGCTGCCTTTCTGTGAGTGCGAGGATATAGAGGTGTAAGGAAATGGCAGAACAACAGGTAAAGTCAAGGCAGCGTGTGGCGGATCACGGCGAGGTATTTACTGCCGAGCGTGAAGTAAAAGCCATGTGCGACCTTGTAAAGCAAGAAACAGAGAGGATTGAAAGTCGATTTTTAGAGCCAGCTTGCGGAAACGGGAATTTCCTTGCGGAAGTCCTCAGCAGGAAGCTGACTGTTGTAAAAAACCGTTATGGAAAAAGCCCTTTTGACTATGAACGGTACTCGGTACTGGCAATGACCAGCCTGTACGGAGTTGACATTTTGGAGGATAACGCAGAGGAATGCCGCCAACGGCTATTTGACATCTGGGACAAGGAATATACCGCCAATGCCAAATCCCAGGCAAATGAACAGTGCCGGGAAGCGGTACGGTTTATCCTGCGCAAAAACATTCTGTGCGGAGATGCGCTCACTATGCTCCAGGCAGACGGTTCCCCCATTGTTTTTGCAGAGTGGAGCCTTGTTACAGGCAATCAGATGAAGCGCCGTGATTTTGCACTCGATGAGCTTCTGAACGGACACGAGGAGCAGATGAATATTTTCATGATCGGCTGGGAGTATGACGAGGAAGTTCAGGCATTTATCCCATCGCCCATCAAGGAATATCCGCTGACCGATTACAGGAGGGTGCAGGATTATGAGTGATTTTTACAGCAATATGTATAACCCGGATGTCCTCACCTGTCTGGCGAATCTGTCCAACGATGAGGTATTCACGCCGCCGGAGGTGGCAAACCGGATGCTGGATATGCTGCCGGAAGAACTGTGGCATGACAGCAGAGCAACATTTCTCGACCCAGCCTGTAAGTCTGGGGTGTTCCTGCGGGAAATTGCCAAACGCCTGATTGAGGGATTGAAAGAGGAAATCCCGGATTTACAGGAACGAATTGACCACATTTTTCACAAGCAGCTGTATGGTATCGCAATCACTGAACTGACCAGCCTTCTCTCCCGGAGAAGTGTGTATTGCTCCAAGTATCCCAACAGCAAGTATTCCATCACGCTTTTTGAGGACACCAGCGGCAATATTCGGTACAAGCGGATACCACATCGCTGGCAGAACGGCAAGTGCCTGTTCTGCAGTGCGTCCAAGAGCGAATACGAGCGAGGGGACGAACTGGAAACCCACGCTTATGAGTGGATACATACGACCAAACCGGAGGAGATATTCAAGATGAAATTTGATGTAATAATTGGTAATCCGCCTTATCAAATGAATGATGGAGGTAGCGGTACAGGTATCAGTGCAAAACCGGTATACCATTTGTTTGTAGAGCAAGCAAAAAAATTAAAGCCACGTTATCTTACTATGATAATTCCATCACGTTGGTTTGCAGGAGGAAAAGGTTTAGATGAATTTAGAGAATCAATGCTTCATGATAGGCATATAAAAAGCATCTCTGATTTTATGTCATCAAAAGATTGTTTTCCAGGTGTTAATATTGCGGGTGGAGTCAATTACTTTTTATGGGATAGAGATTATACTGGAGATTGTATTATTAAGAATTGTTCAAATGATAATCAGGAAATTGTTGCTACACGTCCACTGAATGAGTTTGGTGTGTTTATTCGTGATAATAGAGCAATCAATATCATTCATAAATTTATCGAAAGCGGAGATGAAAGTTTATCTAACCACACATTTACAAGAAATCCGTTTGGGTTTGTTTCAAAAGAAAGAGGAGAATCATCCCCGATTAAAGGCTGTGAGAATGTAAAACTAATTAGTTCTGGCGGCATAGGATATATCAGACGCCAAGCAGTAGAAAAAAATATTCAAGAGATTGATAAATATAAAGTTACTATTGGAAAAATTGTACCAAGTAATGGAGAAGTGGATACTGATCCTCGAAACGGATATAAAGTGACCACTTCAAGCAGGATATTATATCCTGGTGAAATTCATACGGAATCATACCTTTTGCTTCATGCGTTTGATACGTTGGAACAAGCTGAAAATTTTGCTTCGTTTATGGCTCTAAAATTTCCACGTTTTATGATGAAGCACACTCTAAGTTCCATGAATATATCTACGCAAAATTTTCAATTTGTGCCATTTTTAGATTATTCTAAGCAATGGAGTGATAGTGAACTATATTCTCGCTATAAATTGGCACCAGAAGAAATAAGCTATATTGAAGCATTGATTCGACCAATGGAGTTAGGCGGTGATGACGATGGCAACTGATTTCTTTCCCCAACGCCCCAATGCACACCCGATGATTTACGCCTATGAGGACACCAATCCGCAGTATCAAGGGCTTCTGAAAGTGGGTTATACTGCCATTGATGTGGACAAGCGTGTTGCCCAGCAGTATCCCACCAAACGACCGGATGGTAGTATTCCCTATCGCATTGTATACCGGGAAAGTGCCATGTATCCGGACGGTTCCTCGTTTACCGACCATGATGTTCACCGAGTTTTGAAACGCAAGAAAATAACTGGCATGGGCGGTGAATGGTTTCGCTGTACCGTGGATGACGTACGAGCGGCGGTGCTGGCAGTCAGAAACCATACTGCCAATGTGGAGAACCGGGTCAACAGCTTCTCCATGCGTCCGGAACAGCAGGAAGCTGTTGACAAAACCGCCGCTTATTTTCAAAGTGCTTATGCAGAGGATTCTACACGCTACCCCAAGTTTTTGTGGAACTGTAAAATGCGCTTTGGCAAAACCTTTGCGTCCTATCAGCTTGCAAAACGGATGGGATTTAAGCGAATTCTGATTCTGACCTTCAAGCCTGCTGTGGTCAGTGCATGGCAGGAGGACTTGAACAGCCACATTGATTTTGAGGGCTGGCAGTTTATCAGCCGGAACACAGAACTGACCTATGAAACGGCGGACAAGTCCCGTCCCATCGTTTGCTTTGGCTCTTTTCAGGACTATCTGGGAGTAAATAAGGAAACCGGCGGCATCAAGGCAAAAAATGAGTGGGTACATTCCACTAACTGGGATTTGGTTATCTTTGATGAGTACCACTTCGGAGCATGGAAGGAAAACGCCAAAAAGCTGTTTGAGCAGGAGGACGAGGACAGCTACGACAGTGAGGATATGGATAAATATGACCGTGGCAACGCCTACGATGAAACGTTCCTCCCCATCACAACCATGTATTATCTTTATCTGTCCGGTACGCCGTTTCGGGCGCTGAATTCCGGTGAATTTATCGAGGATCAGATTTACAACTGGACATACTCGGATGAACAGAGAGCAAAGGAAAACTGGCAGGGTGACGGAAATCCCTATGCAGCACTGCCCCGCATGGTAATGATGACCTATCGTATCCCGGACAGTATTCGTCAGATTGCCATGCAGGGAGAGTTCAACGAGTTTGACCTGAATGTCTTTTTCTCTGCCAAAGGCAAAGGTGCGGAGGCTCGCTTTGTCTATGAAAATGAGGTGCAGAAGTGGCTGGATCTGATTCGGGGTGCTTATCTGGAAACCAGTGTGGATGATTTGAAACTGGGAGCCAAAAAGCCTGCCATGCCGTATGCCGATGTACGCCTGCTGAATGTCTTGCAGCATACGCTCTGGTTTCTCCCCAATGTGGCTTCCTGCTATGCGATGAAAAATCTGCTGATGCAGAAGCAGAATACTTTCTATCATGATTACACCATCAATGTTTGTGCAGGTACGGGCGCTGGAATTGGTGCAGCGGCTCTGGAGCCGGTACAAAAATCCATGCGTGACCCGCTGGAAAGCAAGACAATTACGCTCTCCTGCGGCAAACTGACAACAGGTGTTACGGTAAAACCGTGGACAGGCATTTTTATGCTGCGGAATCTGTCCAGTCCGGAAACCTATTTTCAAGCAGCCTTCCGGGTGCAAAGTCCGTGGGAGATCACGACCGATGGCGGAAAAAAAGAAATTGTCAAGCAGGAATGTTATGTATTTGACTTTGCTCTCGACCGGGCACTCAAGCAGATCTCCGATTACAGCTGCCGCCTAAACATTGATGAAGGCAATCCGGAAAAGAAAGTGGCAGAGTTTATCAATTTCCTTCCGGTCATCGCCTATGACGGCAGCACCATGCGGCAGATTGATGCAGGCGAGGTACTGGACATCGCTATGGCAGGTACATCTGCCACCCTGCTTGCCAAACGCTGGGAAAGTGCGTTGCTTGTCAATGTGGACAACGATACCCTTTCTCGATTGATGGCAAATCCGGCGGCGATGGATGCTCTGATGAAAATTGAAGGCTTCCGCAGTTTGAACGAGGATATAAAGACCATTATTAACAAGTCCGAAGCCGTAAAAAAGGCAAAGAAAGAGGGGACAGAAAAACTTACTTCCAAAGAGAAAAAGGAGCTGAGCGAAGAAGAAAAAGAGTATAAATCCAAACGCAAACAGATTCAGGAGAAGCTGATTAAGTTCGCCACCCGTATTCCGGTTTTCATGTATCTGACTGATTACCGGGAGCGCTGTTTGAAGGATGTTATTACACAACTGGAACCGGGGCTTTTTAAGAAAGTAACGGGTCTGGATGTCAAAGATTTTGAGTTGCTGGTATCTCTCGGGGTGTTCAATGATTCGCTGATGAATGATGCCGTTTACAAGTTCAAGAGATACGAAGATGCCAGCTTGAGCTACACGGGTATTGACCGGCATGAAGGTGAAAACCGTGGCGGTTGGGATACGGTTATCTCGGATGCTGACTATAACAGTATGTTTGCACTGCAACAGGCTTCGATGGAAGCACCGATCCCTTCAGCAGATGATTTGCCGGAAAAACCGTTTCTGGATTTTGCAGAAGCTGTCAGGGATATTGATCAGCCCAAAAAGGAAAAGCAGTATTCACAGAAGGTTGCAGAAAGATCGGCTGTGTATGGGCGGCACTTGGAAAAGCCACGCTATACTCCACCAGTGCCAAAACCGGCAGAACCTGCACCACACAAGCAGGTGGATTTGTCCCGTGTTGTGGTTGGCGGTCAGCTTCGGCATAAAGCATTCGGCATGGGAAAGGTCAAAGAAATCCAAGGAGGTTTGATTGTTGTAGTGTTTGGAGGGACGGAGAAAAAGTTTCAGTTCCCCGGTGCGTTGCTGCAAGGCTTCCTAAGTTTGCCGGAATGATTCCGAACAGCAGTACACGATAAAATTTATTGAAAGAACCGATGTGTTTTTCGTAAAAGAGAAGTAAGCGTCAAATAGAAATTCAGAAAAGCACAAGGGTGGAGTTTTGCCTCCACCCTTGTGTGCTGTTTCAGGTATGTACTTTTTTACGGCTGTCAGGATAAACGACTTTGGCTTTCTTGTAACCTCTCCAACCTAAGTGCTGGCCGCAGCGGTCACAGTAGGCCACGAACTCGCGTTCCAGCGTTATGCCACATCTGGGGCAGACATAATAGGCATGACCATTCGGGAATACCATCACTTCCTTAACAAGGAGCTCCATGCGGTACTCAGCAAAGCGCATAAGCAGTTGCCATAGAAACGATGGAGAAAAGGATATCTCAGACGATGCGTTGTGCG
>NZ_JNJN01000063.1 GCF_000701665.1 Agathobaculum desmolans ATCC 43058
GCGAACGCGAGCACCAGTGCGAGAACCTTTTTCTGATGGCAGGCAAAAGAAGAAGTTTCGGCGTCAGATGGGTAATGATAGCATATTTGCACGAAAATTGCAACTTTTTTGAAAAAGCGTTTTGCGCGGGTGAAGCGGGCGCCGCCCACCGTTTTTCCGCCAAAGCCCCCGGCCGTAAGGTAGAAATTTCAGATGCGGAATTGTGCAAAACGCCCGAACCGCCGGATACGCGCTTGTACTGCGGCGAAAAATGCGGTATACTTTTGATACGAACGATATACAGACAGAGGGAGAACCCATGAAGTTAAAAACAAAGCTGGCCGTTTGGGCCTGTAAGGCGTCAGGCGCGGTGCTGCGCCGGCTGGGCCGCGGCGGAACCAATCTGCCCGGCAAAATCGCGCTGCGAATTGACCCGGATATCTTGGGTGAGCTGTCGCGCGGCGTCAAGGTCACCGTGGTGACCGGCACCAACGGCAAAACCACCACGGCCCGCATGATTGAGCAGGCGTTTGTTGATGCCGGGCTGAAATACTTCTCCAACAAATCCGGCGCAAACCTGCTGACCGGTATTATTGCTGTGTTTGCACAGCACTGCACCCTGTCCGGACGGTGCCCATATAGCCATGCGCTGATTGAATGTGATGAGGCTGCATTTCGCAAAACCAGTGAGCATCTGCCGGTTGAGTGTTTGGTGGTCAACAATATTTTCCGCGACCAGCTGGATCGGTTTGGAGAAATCACACATACCCTGCATGCCATCCGTGATGGTATCACCCATATTCCGGATGCCACGCTGTGCCTGAATGCGGACTGCTCGCTCACCGCCTCTTTGGCCTTGCAGGTGCCGAACAAGATTGTTTGGTTTGGGGTAAACGTGCCGATCTATGAAAATACCGCACAGGAGCTTTCCGATGCTCCTTACTGCATCCGCTGCAAAACCGAATATCAATATGACTATACGACTTACGGTCATCTGGGCGGTTTTTCCTGCCCGCATTGCGGTTACCGCAGACGGGAGCCGCAGGTTGCGGTTACACAGGTGCTGAAAACCGGCCCGGATTCTTCCGATATCCTGCTGGACTTGTTTGGTCATGTGCATGAGGTGCATGTCAATTTGCCGGGAGGCTATAATATCTACAATGCGGCGGCAGCGGCGGCAGCAGCACGGATCATCGGTATCGAAGAGGAAACCGCGATCACTGCCCTTGGCCAGTTTGAGTGTGGTTTTGGCCGCGCCGAGCAGTTCACACTCGGACAGGCGCAGGCGCGTATGATGCTGGTCAAAAACCCGGCCGGCTTTAATCAGGTGATCAATCTGATCTCGCACGATGAGGGCTGCTGCAAGCTGGCCTTCCTGCTGAACGACCGCTTTGCAGACGGCACGGATATCAGCTGGATCTGGGATGTGGATTTTGAAGCGCTGGCCGCGCAGCAGGCGCGTTTCACCCGTATTCTGGTTTCCGGCGTGCGGGCGGATGACATGGCGCTGCGGCTGAAATATGCCGGCTTTGTATCCGACCGGATCGAGGTGATCCGCACATATGAGGAATTGCTGGATGCCGTCGGCGCAGACGAAACACCTGCCTTTTTGATGCCGAGCTATACCGCGATGTTCGAACTGCGCGGGGAGATCGGAAAGCATACCGATGTAAAAGCGTTTTACGAATAAGGAGGAACGGAAACGATGGAATTGCATATCTGCCACCTTTATCCGGATATCCTGAATTTGTATGGCGATCGGGGCAATATTTTTACAATGAAGCGACGGCTGGAAGCACGCAGGATCGGCGTACAGATCGACGAATGTTCGATCGGACAGCCGTTGGATGTCGACAAATACGATCTGTTTTTCATCGGCGGCGGACAGGACTTTGAACAGGAGGTACTGCTGCGCGACCTGGCTGGCGGCAAGGGACGCGATATCCGCACCGCGGTGGAAGATGAAAAGGTGTTTCTTGCCATCTGCGGCGGGTATCAGATGCTTGGTCAGTACTACAAAACGTGGGATGGTAGCCAGATGGATTTTATCGGTGCGATCAACGTGCACACGATCGGTGCCAAGGAACGCATGATCGGTAATTATATGTTCCGCACCACACCGGAAAGCAGCGGCTCGGTCATTGTCGGGTTTGAAAATCACTCGGGGAAAACCTATTTAGGGGAAGATGTGGCGCCGCTTGGCATGGTACTCAAAGGATTTGGCAATAACGGCGAGGATCATACCGAAGGTGCACGGTGCAAAAATGTTTTTGCCACGTATTCGCATGGGCCGTTGCTGCCGAAAAACCCTGCCCTGTGTGATTTTATCCTGCAAACCGCATTGGAACGCAAGTATGATACCTGTGAACCGCTTGGCCCACTGGATGATACGCTGGAAAACAGCGCGCACGATTATATGGAGCATCGGCTGATGCATGGCTGAGTGTCTGCGGAAACCCTGTGCTTTCAATTATATATTTTGGTGTCTGTATGTGTCGTCCGGTTCACATGTCAGTGTTAGCAGCAAAACCGACATATCAGATTCCGAATCAGATGAAGATGACGGTATATCGCCATCTATGAGGCTGTCGAAAAACGCCGTTTTCCAACAGCCTGTGTTCGGGCTTTGCCAAACACGGACGAGAAAAAGTTCCCATATGGGAACTTTTTCTCTTTCAAAGTATAAACAGTCAGGCGCATGTCCTGACTGTTTATGCAGTTGCAATGCAAATGCTGTTTCATGCGCACTGCCGCGCGCATTACCGACGCGCATCGGCAATACGCTTTTTCGATAGGCTGCTCTTTTTTGACACATGCCGCCGTACGGGAATGGTTTCGGTGAGTGGAAGGCAGCCATCATATAAGCCCTCTGCCGGAAAACAACCGTGTTTTCCGGCAGAGGGCTTTATGAGAATCAGACGTTTTGGAATGAACTGGTCATGTTGCCCGATCATTCATCGACGAAGAATTCACCGCGCGCTTTCAGATCTTCGATAATCTGCGCATGCATCTTATCATTCAGCTTATAGCAGGCAAACAGGATGACACCGGCAATGCTCAGAACTGCGGGAATGAGGTTCATCACCACATTCATGGAGGACAGTGCGCTGGCGGTCTGGGAGGCCGCGCTTTCCACATAACCATTCATCGCCAGCATAGCGAGCAGAGTGGTGGGAGCCAGAGCGCCGCCCAGCTTGAGCATGAAACTGGTGCCGGAAGAGCAAAGACCATCTGCACGGACACCGGTTTTCCATTGGCCATATTCTACAGCCAAAGAATAGCCGCGAACATATTATGTAATCGGGCGGATCGGCTTTGTGGTTTACTGCTTACTGCACTTTCATTATTTAAGGAATTCACGCGCAGTTTTGGCGATACCGGCGCCATCCATGCCGTAGTATGGATACAGTTCTTCCGGATAACCAAATTCCACAAAAGTATCAGGAATGCCAATCTTCTTCAGCCGTGCGAACACACCGGCTTCCATCAGCACATCGGCAACAATGCTGCCGAGACCACCGAGAATATTGTGATCCTCCACGGTGATGATTGCGCCGCTCTTTTTGGCAGCGTGGATGACAGCATCCTTATCGATCGGTTTGATGGTGTGCATATCAATTACGCCTACGCTGAAGCCTTCTTCCTCCAGCTGACGTGCCGCCTGCACGGCGCCGTATACGCCCATGCCGGTGCCGATGATGTTCAAATCGGTGCCTTCTTGGATGACATTGGCCTTGCCGATCTCAAAATCATAGTCGTAATCCTGGTTATAAACCAACGGCTCCTCACCGCGCGGAATACGGATATAGATCGGCTTGGGATAGTTGAGCGATTTACGCAGCACCTTTTTGCACTGCTCCGCATCGCAGGGCGCGATCATGGTCATGTTCGGCAGGGAGTTCATCACGCCGAATTCAATAATGGTGTTGTGCGTCGGGCCGTAGCCGGAGGACAGGCCGGCATGCGTGCCGATGAGACGTACCGGATAATCGTTGTATGCCACGTCGTTGTGGATCTGGTCCAGTGCGCGCACACACAGGAAGGGGCCGAACGTCTGCACATACGGCAGGAAGCCCTGCTTGGCAAGACCGGCTGCCATGGTGACCATGTTCATCTCCTGAATACCTACATCGAGGATGCGATCCGGATATTGCAGCTGTTTCTGCTGCACACGGCCGCCGTTGCCTGTGCCGTCTGCGTTGATATAACATACTCTGGGGTCATCATCGATCATTTCGAGGATTTCGTTTGTAACCGTTCCCTTGGCTTCCATTGCGGGGCCCATATCACCGCAGCAAAAAGTAAATCCACCCATTGATTACACCTCCGCCAGTCTTTCCGCTGTGTATTCTCTGATATCCTTGAGCGCTTCTTCAAGTTTTTCATCGTCAAAGCCGCCGATATGCCATGCGCAAGGGCGCTCCATCATAAACTTAACGCCCTGCCCCTTGGTTGTGCTGCAGATGATCGCGTTCGGCTTGCCGTTGAGTGTAACTTCCGGTAAATTGGCCAGTGTCTTATCGATTTCAGCCATCTTGGTGCCGTCAATTACCGTAGCATTCCAGCCAAAGGCGCGGAAGCAGTCCGCCATGCCTTCGGGGCCGCCCTTTTCGCCCCAGCGCTCATTCTGTCCGGTTTCAAACGCAGCCGACGCATGGTTAAAGTCAACAATGGCGACAATGTTGTCCAGATTATGCGATGCGGCATACAGAATCGCTTCCCAGTTGGAGCCTTCTTCCATTTCGCCGTCGCCCAGCAGCGTCCAGATGCGGGATTTAATGTTCCGTCCGCGGTTGGCGTGCGCTAAACCACAGCACCACGAGAGGCCATGGCCAAGCGATCCGGAGGAAACCTCAATGCCCTTGACGTGCTTGTGGTTCGGATGCGCGCCGAAGGGATGGCCGATGGTATTATAGGTATCCAGCAGCAAATCCCAGTCATACATCCCCATATCGCAGAAGATGGTGAACAGCAGAATGCCGTTGTGCCCCTTGCTCAGAATAAAAATATCACGGTTGGGATCGTCCAGATTGTCCGGATCAAAGCCCATATACTTGTAATACAGCGCTACTGTCACATCAGTTGCGGACATAGGGCCGCCGATGTGTACGTTGCCGATACGGCGCGTGCCGAGCGCCAGCTTTTCGCGGATTTCGCCGGCCTTGACCACCAAATCGCGTACGTTTTCAACATGTACTTTCGCCATGGTATGAATTCATCCTTTCTATTAGAAGATCGAATAGCCGCCGTCAACCGGAATGTTGATGCCGGTGATGTAGGAAGAAGCCTCGCTTGCCAGAAAGAGCATAACGCCCTGCAGCTCATCTGTCCGACCGAAGCGCTTGATCGGCACTACTTCCAGGCACATATCATGTCCGGCCTTATCCATTACGCCTTCGTGGATGCCCGACCAGATATAGCCCGGGGAAATCGTGTTGACACGGATGCCGTAAGGAGCGAGTCCCGCGCCCATATAGCGCGCCAGTTGAGAGATGCCGGCCTTTGCAGTACCGTAGGCGCAGACCGGAGACGGGCCGCCGCCGATAAAGTTAGCATTGTAACCGGAGAGAGAAGAGGTCATAATGATCGAACCGCCGTGGTTATGCTCACGCATAATCTGCTGTGCCACTTGTGCGGTCATAAACGCACCGTTCAGATCGATATCAATAACCTTTTTCCAAGTGCTGTACGGCACGTCAACGTCATCGCCCATCAGGCAGACACCTGCGTTGATGTGTGCAAAATCAACCGTGCCCAGTTCGCGGATCAAATCGTCCTTGAGCGCATTGACCTGTTCTTCATCCGATACATCGCAATACAGCGGAACAACTTTAACACCGTAGCGTTCAGACATCTCCTTGGCAAGCGGTTCCAATCGGTCTTTGGAGGCGGGAATATCCACCAGCGCAACATCAGCTCCAGCCTCAGCCCAGGCTGCCGCCGTGTTTCTGCCAATGCCACCGCCGCCGCCGGTGACAAAACCCTTCTTGCCCTTCAGCGAGAACTTATCCATCAATCGGTATGAGGGGTCTTTCCAAGCATCCTTGGGATATACTGCGTAGAATTCTTCTGCCATCCGGGTGTTCCTCCTTTTGATCAACGTGCTGTCCGGGACACACGCATACTGTTATGAAAAACAGGAATATCAGTTTTGCAATCGCATAAAAAGAAATCGTAAAATTCGTGCAAAATATATAAATATTTCTGTTTTTCTACTTCTGTTTTTAATATAACACCGACTGTAACACTTAACAAATATCAAAATACTATCTCCCACCCATAACCCCAATGCATACCGCAAGCTTTGGTTTGACAGCCTGATCATTTTCCGTTATGATGGGCTTAACGCCACAGAAAAGGAGAGGATGGCACATGCAGTTGCAGCAATTAGAGTATATTGTAAAAATTGCGGAATGTGGATCGATCACGAAAGCAGCAGAGCAACTGTTTATCAGTCAGCCAAGCTTGACAAAATCCATCTCCCATCTGGAGAAGGAATACGGTGTTCAAATTTTTGTGCGCAAACCGCGCGGTATCGAGCTGACAGATGATGGGAAAGACTTTGTCCATTATGCAAAAGGTGTGCTGACTGCTTCACAGGTGTTGAAACAGCGCTTTTCTTCCTTGGCTGAGACAGACGGCCGGGAGTCTCGCCTATTTGTTGGTGCGCAGCAGCTTGATTTTGTTTATCAGATGTTTTTGGAAATATATGAACAAAATAAAGATAAGAATATTCACTATAACTTGGTGGAAACCGACCGAAACAGCGTTATTGAACAGGTTTTGAACGGTGCGGTAGATCTTGGTATTTTTGTTCGAAGCAGTGCAGATGACAAGACTTTTTTGTGGCATACAGAGGCGAAAAAATTAGATATTCAGGTGCTTTCGCGTGCTGCCGTATATGCCTGCGCAGGCCCGAAAGCACCATTTTACGAAAAAGACTGCATCAGCACAAGGGAGGCTGAAAACAGCACCTGTATCGTGCTGGATATGGGGCCACGCGCAAAAGAAGACAAATGTTTTGGTTCAACGCAGCATCATTTCAATCTGAACCGCGTTGTTTTCTTTAATACAATCAGCGCGTGTGAATCTTTTCTGGCAGAAACAGATGCGGTATTATTTGTTGCCAAGTGGGCGATTGGATGCTTCAAAAATCCGGCACTTCGCTTTTTTCCAGTGGTGCCGGAGAACAAAAATGAATTGAATACGGTAAATGAGCTTTTGCTGGTCAAACGTGCGGGAGAACCGATTGATGCGACTGAACAGCAGTTCATTCAGCTGTTGGAACGATATTTTTCTGTCGAAAGGGATTGTATAAAAACTACATTGAATGGATGAATGATTTCCTGTGGGAAACCGTCAATGATGCTGATTTCACAGCTATTCCCTGAAAGGCGCACTGCTGCTGACATAGTGACTTGTCAAACTAATTGCAACAGGAATTGAGTTCAAAGTCCCACAATTCCTGAGCAGAATGGAAGTTCAGAACCTTACAGGGCCTGACGTTTATGAGCGTCAGGTTTGGTTTTAGTGTAGCAGTAGCAATATGGGAAAGATTTCCACCTTTAGGCTAAAACTCCCGAAGCAGACCGTTCAAATTTTCATTTGCACCTCTCTGCCAAGCACAATACGGATTGGCAAAATACACGTCACAATGCAGCCGTTCCTCAATCCGGCGCCAGTTTGCAAACTCTGTTCCCCGGTCACAGGTAATGCTTTTGACCAGCTAAGGGGGAAAGGCGGACAACGCCGAAACGATGGCGTTCTCCATGGTCGCGGCTCGTCGGTCAGGCATCTTGACTGCTATGTAAAACCGGGTCTTGCGTTCTGCCAGAGAGGCAAAGCAAGCCTTGCTCTTGCACTGACTGCTCACCACCGTATCTGCTTCCCAATGCCCGGCTTCCAGACGGATGTATACAGACTTGTCCCGCTTTCGAATCGACTTTCCCTTGTTGCATTTGCCACGCGTTTCCTTGCGCCCGTGGCTTTGTCCGTTGCGGCGCAGCAGGTACTTCTTCTGTGCTGTGTGTGAATAGTAGGTTGGGATGTCGTACATGTGGGTGCAGTTCCGCCGGATCTCCCGCGATATGGTACTGACATTTCTCCCGATCAGTCGGGCGATCTCCCGATAACTCAAACCATCTGCGTAATATTTCCGTATGCAACTGCGTTCTGCTATTTTCCTAAAGTGTTGCACTTGATAGTATAATTCACCACAGATAAAACACCTCTTTCACCATTCCTCGCGGATATTCCGCTGGATACCTTGCTTTTTGCAGTGAAAAACGTTATAATTTGGGTGATTCCATATACTCTTAGCAGGAAGATTTCACAAAGACAGGAGACGCCTTATGCGTATCATTATCATCGGCTGTGGCAAGGTTGGTTCCGCATTGACCGAGCAGCTTTCCAACGAGGGACATGAGCTGACACTGGTTGATCCCTCTGAACGGCGCCTGACCGCGCTGACCAACACCTTTGATGTCAGTTCCGTGACCGGCAGCGGCACCAGCTATACCGTGCTGCGTGAAGCAGGCGTGGAGCAGGCCGATTTGGTCATCGCCGTGACAGCACACGACGAAATCAACCTGCTGGCCTGCCTGATTGCCAGCAAGGCCTCGGGCTTGCCATACGATTGCACGTGTACGGGATCCCGAATATGCAACCGAAATGGGGTTTATCCGCAATGAGCTGGGGCTTTCCATGATCATCAACCCCGAATTATCGACTGCGCGCGCGGTATCCCGCCTCATCCGTATCCCCTCTGCCATTGATGTGAGCACCTTTGCCAAGGGACGGATTGAACTGCTTGAGCTGCATATTCCGGACGGCTCCCGCCTGAACGGCATGGCGGTGTGTGAGGTCAATCATCTGCTGCGCACCAACGTATTGATCTGCATGGTGCACCGGGAAGGAAAAACCTATATTTCCAAGGGTGATTTTATTCTGCGCGCCGGGGATGATTTTACTGTGATCGTACCGCCGCGCGAGCAGAATTTCTTTTTCGGACAAATTGGGATGGCGAGTGACCGCATCCGTTCTGCCATGGTGATCGGCGGCGGCAAGATCTCCTTTTTCCTGACTGCTATGCTGCTGGAAGCCGGTATTTCCGTCAAAATCATTGAGCAGGATTTGGAGCGCTGTGAGATGCTCTCCGAGCTGCTGCCGCATGCAACGATCATCCACGGCGACGGAACCGACCGCGACCTGCTGGAAGAGGAGGGGCTGGCCGAATGCGAAGCGTTTATCTCACTAACCGGCATGGATGAGGAAAACATCCTGCTGTCCCTGCACGCCGGGCGTCATTCCAAGGCGAAGCTGTTTACCAAAATCAATCGGGTCAACTTTGAAGAAGTTATTGAAAGCATGCCGATCGGCACGATCATCCGACCCAAGCAGACGACCGCTGAACTGATCAGCCAGTATACCCGTGCGATGCAGAACTCCATGGGTTCGAATGTGGAAACCCTGCATCAGCTGCACGGCGCGGAAGCGCTTGAATTCCGTGTGGCCGCACACGATCTAACCGGTGTACCCCTGCAGGATATGCCGATCCGACCGGATGTGCTGCTGTGCTGCATCAACCGACGGGGCAAGCGCATCATCCCACGCGGACAGGACATGCTGCAGGAAGGGGACACTGTGATTGTCGTGTCTACCCGCACCGGCATGAATGATTTGCAGGATATCCTCAAGCAGGAGCGGACAGAGGAGGCGCGGCGATGAATCTGGCCATAGTGCGCTATCTGCTCGGCTGGATGCTCGGCGTGGAAGCAGTATTCCTGCTGTTTCCGGCGCTGACGGCATTGATCTATCAGGAACACGAAATCGGCGCATTTCTAAGCGCTGCATTGCTTTGTGCGGTGATTTGCTGGCTGCTATGCCGCCGCAAGCCTGAAAATACCCGTTTTTACGCCCGCGAGGGCTTTGTGACCGTTGCCTGCTGCTGGATCGTACTGGCGTTGACCGGCGCGCTGCCGTTCCTGCTGCCCGGCGAAATCGCCTCGCCGATCGATGCGCTGTTTGAAACGATATCAGGCTTTACCACAACCGGCGCGACCATCCTGAGCGATGTGGAAGCGCTCAGCCATGCCTCGCTGCTGTGGCGCAGCCTGACCCACTGGGTCGGCGGCATGGGCGTGCTGGTGTTTATGCTGGCAATCCTTCCGCTGGCCGGTGGGCATACCATCTACCTGATGCGTGCGGAAAGCCCCGGGCCGTCTGTGACCAAGCTTTCTCCCCATCTGCGGGATACCGCGCTGACGCTGTACGCGATTTATTTCGGGCTGACTGTGCTGCAAATCGTCCTTTTGTTGTTTGGCGGCATGCCGTTTTTTGATGCGCTCAACACCGCACTGGCTACAGCAGGCACGGGCGGCTTCGGCATCTGGAATACTTCAATGGCGCATTACAACAGTTTTTATCTGCAAGCGGTCGTAACCGTGTTCATGATCCTGTTCGGCATCAATTTCAGCTTTTATTTCCTGCTGCTTACACGCCGCTGGCGTGCGGCATTCCAAATCGAGGAGGTGCGGCTGTATTTGGGCGTGATCCTCGCCTCTGCCGTGGTAATCGGCCTGAATATCCGGCCGATGTTTCACAGCATTTGGGAAAGCCTGCATCACGCGTTTTTCCAAGTTGGTTCGATCATCACAACAACAGGCTTTTCCACCGTGGATTTTGATCAGTGGCCTGCGCTAAGCAAATGTATTCTGGTCATACTGATGCTGATCGGCGCATGCGCCGGTTCGACCGGCGGCGGTATCAAATGCTCGCGCATCCTGCTGATGGGAAAAAGCGTGCGCAAGGAGATGAATTTCCTCATTCATCCCCGCTCGATCCGTGTAAATCAGATGGATGGGCACCGGGTTCAGCATGAGGTCATGCGTTCGATCAATGTTTTTCTGATCGCTTATTGTATGATTTTTTTGGTATCCGTACTGCTGCTTTCATTGAGCAACGAAGAAATGATCACGAATTTCACCGCCGTGGCGGCTACACTGAACAATGTCGGCCCGGGTTTGGCAATGGTCGGTCCGACCTGTAATTTTAGTTTTTTCTCCCCCCTGAGCAAAATCGTGCTGATGTTCGATATGCTGGCCGGCCGTTTGGAGTTGTTTCCGATGTTGCTGTTATTTGCACCGGCCACGTGGCGGAGAAGCCGATAAGCAAAACATGAGAGAGAAGAAGTTCCTGTACAGAAACTTTTCTCTCTCAAAATATAAAAGCTGAGGTACACGCCCCCAGCTTTTATGCATTTGCGATACAAATGCTGTTTTATACGCGCTATCACGCATATTACTGACACCCATCGGCAAAATATTTTTTCGATAGTAAGCGTCAAATAGAAATTCAGAAAAGCACAAGGGTGGAGTTTTGCCTCCACCCTTGTGTGCTGTTTCAGGTATGTACTTTTTTACGGCTGTCAGGATAAACGACTTTGGCTTTCTTGTAACCTCTCCAACCTAAGTGCTGGCCGCAGCGGTCACAGTAGGCCACGAACTCGCGTTCCAGCGTTATGCCACATCTGGGGCAGACATAATAGGCATGACCATTCGGGAATACCATCACTTCCTTAACAAGGAGCTCCATGCGGTACTCAGCAAAGCGCATAAGCAGTTGCCATAGAAACGATGGAGAAAAGGATATCTCAGACGATGCGTTGTGCG
>NZ_JNJN01000064.1 GCF_000701665.1 Agathobaculum desmolans ATCC 43058
TGAACCCATTGATACAATAGTCTATCTTGAATACCGGCCTCGATTGCCACTGACACACAGGATTTCCCGGACATTACTTGGGATACTAGTTCTAGCCGTTCTTCTGGTGTCCAGTTCCTATTGAAATTTTTGTGTTTCAGTGCTTCTGGACCGCGGCTATCCTCTGTTCTTACCC
Source organism: Agathobaculum desmolans ATCC 43058 (assembly GCF_000701665.1). Classification (GTDB taxonomy): domain Bacteria; phylum Bacillota; class Clostridia; order Oscillospirales; family Butyricicoccaceae; genus Agathobaculum; species Agathobaculum desmolans. The sequence goes on from NZ_JNJN01000064.1 coordinate 176, forward strand.
ATAGTCTCACTTTATCTCGAAAGGATTTATCGCTAATACCTTCTGGCGTTTCTGGCCATTTTCCTTCTCGATACATTTCTACACATTTCCTTTTATACTCATATGTGTACCGCATAATAATACCCCCTCTACTGGGTGTCCAGTAAAGGGGGTACATATCAGCTATGGTACTCCGGTTCTTTCCGGAACTGGAAAAAGCGGAGCAGAGCGAGCTTGACCGATTTGAATGCATCATGGACGCACTGGCGGCATCGCCGAAGCAGATGCAAATGCTGGAAACGATAGCGGCAGAGCGACACAACATCTCAGAAGTGTGCAATGTGTAAGTGGACACGGAGAGTCAGAAGGAAAGTGATGTTATGGCGAATTATCATCTTGAGATCAGTACCGTTAGTCGCAGGCATGGACAGTCGGTGACGCGACTGGCGAACTATATCACTGGCGAATGTCTGCACGATGACTATCTCGACACTACCTTTTACACCCGGCGCAGCGATGTGCTGGACTGCCGGATTTTTCAGCCTTCCCATGCCCCTGATCACTTTCACGATTTGCAGGGGCTCTGTACGGCAATTGAGCAGGCGGAGAAGCGCTGGGATGCCCGCACGGCACGGCAATTCAAGGGCTCGCTGCCGAACGAGCTGCCGCTGGAAGAGTTGCGGCGAATCGTGGCGGAATTTATCGGCTGTTGCTTTTTAGATCACGACCTGTGCGCAATCGCCGCAATTCACGAGGGTAGAAACCAAACCGACCCGACGCGAAACAACCCGCACGCGCACATTATCGTGCCGACCAGAACGATCGAGGCAGCTGGTTTCAGCTGCAAAAAGGATCGGGAGTCCGACAAGCTCGAGTATATTCATCGCTGGCGTGAACGGTGGGCGGTTGTGCAAAATGCCGCTTACGAGCGCAACGGTTTGGATGTGCGCGTCAGCCACGAAAGCCTACGGGATCAGGGCATCAATCGTCTTCCCATTCCTCACCTTAGCCGTATCGATTGGCAGAAAGAGCGGCAGGGCGAACGCACCCCCGCCGGCGATCGGAAACGCGAAATCGAAGCACATAACCGCACGGTGGCGCACTCTGTCAAACGCAATATGTCGCGCAAGCGGTAGCAATGTACTGCAAATACGCGCAAGCGCACGCATATATTTTACAGCAGAACCCATCGGGTGGATGACCATACAGAAGGGAGTGTCAACGATGAACCAATCCCCCACACCAACCCGTTCCGAGCTGTCCGAGTCCTTACTGCTCGCGTTGCTCGAGAACATCATTGCCGCGCAGTTTGAGCGCGAAGTATCACGCTCGTAATCCTGCTTTGACAGCCTTGCGCTGCGGCGGTGTGCGGCTGTCCGAACACGACTACACAGGAAAGGAGTGAAAACCATGGCATGCAGCAAGCCTAAATCGCGCGCGGTGCTTTACATGCGCCTCAGCCACGATGACAACAGCCAAAGTGAAAGCGAGAGCATCCAAAACCAGCGTAAGCTGCTGAGAGATTACGCCCAAAGAAACGGATTTTCAGTCGTGCGGGAATACATTGATGACGGCTGGTCGGGCACGCGGTTTGATCGTCCGCAGTTTTTGGCGATGCTGCGTGATATGCGGGACGATCGGTTCGATGTCATCCTAGTCAAAGACCTCTCCCGCCTCGGGCGCGACTACATCCAAACCGGCAGCTATCTTGAGCTGATCTTCCCCGAACACGGTGTACGGCTGATCTCGGTCAGCGACGGCATCGACACCGCAAAAGCGGATATTGACCTCGCCCCTTTCCGCAATATGATCAACGAAATGTATGCGCGTGACACCAGCCGCAAGATCACCAGCGCGCTGCGTGCCAAAATGAAAGAGGGGCAATACATCGGCAATTTTGCGCCCTACGGCTACGCAAAAGACCCGAATGACAAAAACCACCTGATTCCAGATGACCATGCCGCCGCAATTGTACGGCAGATCTTTTGCTGGGCGGCGGCAGGCGAACGTCCAGCAGTAATTGCCCGGCGGCTAAACGAGTGCGGCGAGCCGTCGCCCGCAGTGTATCGATGCAATATCTATACCGCGCTCGATATCGATCGTTATAGCAAACACAAAGCATGGACATCGGTCGGTATCAGCCGAATTTTGTGCGACAAAGTCTATCTCGGCTGCGTTGTACAGGGCAAAACTCATAAACCTAGTCTCAAAATCCGCAAAACTAAGGAGCTGCCCGAGGAGGAATGGATTGTCGTGCCCGACCGTCATGAGCCGCTTATCAGCTGGGAGACTTTCGAAACCGTGCAGCACCAACGCGCCGCACGGCGCTGCGACCGCAAGGGCGCGTTCGAAAACCTGTTCTCCGGTCTGGCGTTCTGTGCGGACTGCGGCAAAGCGATGTCAACGGTCGGCACACGGCGCAAAGGCTCCGTAGCAAACCTCGCGTGCGGTGCGTACAAGCTGCACGGAAAATCCGCCTGCACTAACCATTTCATCGCATACGAAGAGCTGTACGATTGCGTGCTGGGGGCGGTTCGTCAGTATGTATGTCTGACGGAACGAGAGTGTGACGAAATCTTCGACCGTCTGAACCGCCGTCTGCAGCTGGATATGCGCAGCAAGGAGACCCACCGCGAGCGGGAGCGATTGACGCGCGAACTCGAAAACACGCGCCGCATTATGAATCAGCTGTACCACGACCACGCGGCAGGGCGACTCAACGACGATACGTTCTATCAGCTGCTCGAAACGAACAATACACATGCTGCACAGCAGGAAGCCGCGCTCCGGGCTCTTCCGAACGAAGAGAAGGACGCAGGACTGCAAGCGTTGCAGGCGCGACTGCGCAATCTTATCCGCCGCTATGCCAACATCGAGGAGCTGAACACGACGCTACTGTTTGAGCTGATCGAGCGCATCGAGGTCGGGCAAGGCAAAACCGTAAAGACCGAACAGGGCAAACAAAAGCAGCAGACGGTCAAGATTTTCTTCCGGTTTCTGCCGGAGCCGCATATCGCGGAATGGATAACATAAATGGAATACGCAATTCTCTTGCGTATTCCATTTTTACATATCGGCGTGCGGTGCATTCTCTTCGCATCCACTTTTTACCCAAGCATGTGCATGGGCTTTGGCTGCAACGCCTGCGGTGTAATTGGCTGCCGTATCATCGATTCGCCGCGTGAGCGGCTGATCGCTGTGCTGACCAACAGCTTTGCGCCCTGCAACGGGCGGTTCCCGCTGCTGATTTTTTTATGCTCGGTATTTTTTGCGGGCAGCGCGGCGGGCGGTGCGCTGCTGCTTACTGCGGTGATCGCGGGCAGCGTGCTGCTGACGCTGGCGGTGTCCCGGCTGCTGTCTGCCACGGTGCTGCGCGGGATGCCTTCCTCCTTTACGTTGGAGCTGCCGCCCTACCGGATGCCGCAGCCCGGACCTGTGATCGTGCGCAGCATTTTGGATCGAACGCTGTTCGTGCTGGGGCGTGCGGCGGCAGTGGCGGCTCCGGCCGGCGTAGTCATCTGGCTGCTGAGTCATATCATGGTGGGCGATGCCTCGGTATTCACACACTTGACGGCATGGCTCGATCCCTTTGCACGATGGTTTGGGCTGGACGGTGTGATCCTGCTGGCATTTGTGCTTGGGTTTCCGGCCAATGAGCTGGTGATGCCATTGATCGTGATGGGCTATCTCTGCACAGGTACGCTGGCCGGGGTGGCTGACCCCGGTGCGTTTCATGCGCTGCTGCTTGCAAATGGATGGACGGCCTGCACAGCGCTGTGCACACTGGTATTTACCGTGGCGCACTGGCCGTGCTCGACCACCTGCCTGACTATCTGGAAGGAAACGCGCAGCGTCAAATGGACGGCAGTGGCGGCGCTATTGCCCACGGTGTGCGGATTGGGACTGTGCTTTGTGATCCGCACGGCCTGCACGATGTGTGGGATGGGATGAAAAAGAAAACAGGCGGGAAACACCGGTTATCGGGTTTCCTGCCTGTTCTTTTTGCGGGGCTTATTCTGCGGAGGACAGCATCAGCTTGATGCGGTTTTCCTGATTGATTTTGGAAGCGCCGGGGTCATAGTCGACCGCGACGATATTGGCCTGCGGATAGACCTCACGGATCTTGCGGATCATGCCCTTGCCGGCAATATGGTTGGGCAGACAGCCGAAGGGCTGCGTGCATACGATGTTGGTCACACCTTCGTGGATCAGCTCGACCATTTCGGCCGGCAGAAGCCAGCCCTCGCCCATTTTAACCCCTTCGCCGATGATGTCGCGCGCCTTTTGGCGAACCTCGTCAAACGGCATGGGGGGACGGAAATGGCCATCCTTTTTCATCAGCTTGATGATGTCTGCCTGCTTGCCCAGCACAAACTGATATACCAGCTTATAGAGGGTTGCGGTTTTCGGGTTGCGGCCATAGAGGTTGCGGTCGATTACTGCGTTGTAAATGCAGTACAGGCAGAAGTCCATAAGGCCGGGCAGCACAGGCTCGCAGCCCTCGGACAGCAGAAATTCTTCCAGATGGTTATTGCCAAGCGGGGAAAATTTAACGTAGATCTCGCCTACAATACCGACCAGTTTTTTTCTGCGGGTTTTATCCAAGCGGACTTTGCCGAAGGCTTCCAGCACATAGCGGTACAAGTGCTTGACCTCGCCGTAGCGGATCAGCCGCTCGCCGGTAAAGCGGGCGGTTACCGCATCCATGCAGATTTGGATGGCCTTATCGGTCGAGCCGGGAACTGCTTCGTACGGGCGGCACTGGTTCGCCACCATCATGATCAGATCGCCGATCAGCAGTGCATAGGCAACTTGCATCAGCATGGTTTTGGTGAGCTGGAAGCCGGGGTTCTCCTCCAAACCGGAAAAATTGAGTGAGATGACCGGAATAAAACCGTATCCGTTCTTTTCGAGCGCCTTGCGCATCAGGTGGATATAGTTGGAGGCGCGGCAGCCGCCGCCGGTCTGCGGCAGGATCAGCGCCAGCTTGTGCACATCGTATCTGCCGGATTCGATTGCATCCATCAGCTGGCCGATGACCAGCAGGGCGGGGTAGCAGGTATCGTTATGCACATTGCGCAGTCCCTGCTCGGCAATATTCGGGCCGCTGGTGTGCAGCAGTTCCATGTTGTAGCCGAAGTTGCGCATCAGCCGGCAGACCAGGCCAAGCTGGACCGGCAACATATTTGGCACTAGAATTGTATAATCCCGGTGCATTTCCTCGGTGAATTTGGGGCGTTCATAGGTATCAGCGGTTGTGTTGTTGTGCAAGTTTTCTGCCCTCCTCTACGGCGGCCAGCATACTGCGGATGCGGATTTTGGCCGCACCGAGGTTGCTGATCTCGTCGATCTTGAGCTGTGTATAAATTTTGCCGCCGTTTTCACAGATGGCGCGCATTTCGTCGGTTGTGATCGCGTCGATGCCGCAGCCGAAGGAAACCAGCTGGATGAGCTGTGCATTTTCCTTTTGCGTTACGTATTTGGCGGCGCCGTACATGCGGGAATGATAGGTCCACTGATTGAGTACATGCACCTCGGGCGCTTCGGTGAGCTGCCACACAGCATCCTCGGTCACGATGACCATGCCGAACGAGGCGATGAGCTGATCGATCCCGTGGTTGATCTCCGGATCGGCATGATACGGCCGGCCGGCGAGAACGGCGATCTCCAGTCCATGGGTATCTGCATAGGCGATCGCCTTCCGGCCTTCCTCGCGCACCTGCGCATAGTAATCTGCCAGTGCAAGGTAGGCGTCGTCTGCTGCGGCGAACACCTGCTTTTTTCGGAGCTGCGGATATTTGCCGCAGAAGTATTTGGCGGCATGCCGCGCAAACCGCTTGGGGTCGGACAATTCGAAGTAGGGCATCATAAAGTCCTGCTCCGCAAGTGCATGCACGTTGGCCTGCAGCAGCTCGGGATAGTACGCAACGACCGGGCAGTTGTAGCAGTTGGAGGCGCGGCCTTCGTCGATATTATAGGTCATGCAGGGATAGAAAATTGCATCGACACCCTTTTCCAGCAGGTTTTCGATGTGGCCGTGCATCAGCTTGGCGGGATAGCACACGGTATCCGATGGAATGGAGTGTTGCCCCAGCATATACATATCGCGGGTGGATACGTCGCTCAGCACCGGACGGAAGCCGAGTCGGCGCAGGAAAGTAGTCCAGAACGGCGTCAGCTCGTAGTTGTTCAGGCCGAACGGCAGGCCGACCGTGCCGAGCGGCGCAGGGGTGTCATCCGCCTCACCGTAGCTGCGGAGTTTTTCCAGCTTCCAGCGGTACAGGTTGGGCAGGTCGGCTTTGTGCGGCCCGCCGAGCGGGCGCTCGCAGCGGTTGCCCGAGATAAAACGCCTGCCGCCGCCGAAATCATTGATAGTCAGGCTGCAATGGTTTTCGCACAGGCCGCAGCGTGCCGCACGCACGGTATGGGAAAAGCCGTTCAGCACCTCTGTGCCGACCAATGTGGTTTGGGCGGGGCGGTTGTCCTTGGCGTGCAGTGCTGCACCGTAAGCGCCCATCAGACCGGAAATGGCAGGGCGTGTGACATCACGGCCGATCTCCTGCTCGAACGAGCGCAGGATCGCGTCATTCAGGAAGGTGCCGCCCTGCACAACAATATGCTGGCCGAGATCGTCCGGCGAGTGGGCGCGGATGACCTTGTACAGCGCGTTTTTGACCACAGAGACCGATAATCCGGCGGAGATCGCATCAATGCCTGCACCGTCCTTCTGCGCCTGCTTAACCGAGGAGTTCATAAATACCGTGCACCGTGAGCCAAGGTCGATCGGATGCCGGGCGAACAGGCCCAGCTTGCAGAACTCTTCGATCGAGTATCCCATCGAGCGGGCAAAGGTTTCAATAAACGAGCCGCAGCCCGAGGAGCACGCTTCGTTGAGCGAGATGTTGTCGATGCACTTGTTGCGGATCTTGAAGCACTTGATGTCCTGTCCGCCGATATCAATGATAAAATCCACATCCGGGCAGAAATGGCGGGCAGCACGGAAATGTGCGACGGTTTCGACCAGTCCAAAATCCACGCCGAACGCATTCTGGATGAGCGCTTCGCCGTAGCCGGTCACAGCGGAAGAAACGATATGTACCCGGTCGCCGCACAGCTCATACAGCCGGGTAAGCTGCTCGCGGATCACATCGGCCGGGTTGCCCTTGTTGGATTGGTAGTGGTGGAACAGGATCTGATGATCCTCTCCGATCAATACCAATTTGGTGGTTGTTGAGCCGCAATCGATCCCCAGATAAGCGTCCCCTTGGTATACAGTGACGTTTTCGGTCATCACATCGTGTACGCTGTGGCGGCGCTTGAAGGACTCATACTGCGCTTCGTTTTCAAACAACGGCGGCAGATACTGTGCCACGACCGGTGCACCTGCTGCCTGCTCTAATGCTTGCAGCAGGGAATCAACGGTGTAGGTTTTTTGTGTACCGGCTGCGTATTCGGCTGCGCCTGCCGCGATGGCGTAAGGCGCAAGGTCGGGGAAGTGGGCATGGGCATCGTCCAGCCGCAGGGTCTCCTGAAAACGCTTCTGCAATCCCTTAAAGAAGAACAGCGGCCCGCCGAGGAACAGGACGTCGCCCTTGATCTCGCGCCCCTGCGCAAGCCCGGCGACGGTTTGGTTGACAACCGCCTGAAAGATGGAGGCGGCAACATCCTCCTTGCGCGCACCTTCGTTCAAAAGCGGCTGGATATCGCTTTTCGCAAATACGCCGCAGCGCGAGGCGATGGTATAAAGGCGTTCCGCCCCCCCTGCGAGCTGGTCCAGTTCACCGGGGGTAACATCGAGCAGCACCGCCATCTGGTCGATGAACGCGCCGGTGCCGCCGGCACAGGAGCCGTTCATGCGTTCTTCCAACTGACCGGACAGAAACACGATCTTGGCATCTTCGCCGCCCAGCTCGATCACTACGTCCGCCTGCGGCACATGTACCCCAACGGCCTTGCGGGTGGCGAATACCTCCTGCACAAAGTCGATATCCGCCGCTTTGGCCACGCCCAGCCCGGCTGAACCGGTAATTGCGCAGCGCAGCGGAACATCTTCGCCGATCAGGCTGCGTGCATTGCGCACCAGCTCGACCGCTTTTTCGCGCACCTTGGAGAAGTGCCGTTCATAATGTTTGTGGATGATCTCTCCATCGCGCACCACAACGAGCTTGACCGTTGTTGAGCCGATATCGATTCCAACAGTTACGTTCATAGATCCTTTTTCTCTCCCATGGTATAACAATGTGCCTGCGGGCACAAAAATGCGGGTAAGCGATCCCTGCCGCGCCCGCGGGCGGCAACAGGGCAAATTCTTACTTATTTAATATACGCGCGAGCGTGTAAAATGTCAATCCGCATACAATCTCCACATTTACCGAATTTATCCCTTGACAAAAGCACGGTTTTTATATAAAATAATCCTCGTAAATAAATATATGACCTTATCGAGAGCGGTGGAGGGAACGGCCCTGTGAAACCCGGCAACCTGCGCGAAAAAGTCGCGTAAGGTGCCAAATCCGGCGTAAGAACACGAAAGATGAGGGGGCAAACTGGTCATTTCGCTCCCGTTTGGGGAGCGTTTTTTTATGCCCTCATGGCGAACAGAAAGGAAGGAAACACTGAAAATGGCACATCATTTTTTCACCTCGGAATCCGTGACGGAGGGACATCCCGACAAGATCTGCGATCAGATTTCGGATGCGATCCTTAACGAGATCTTAACGCATGATCCCAGCGCGCGCGTTGCCTGCGAGACCACCTGTACGACCGGTATGGTGCAGGTCATGGGCGAGATATCGACTACCTGCTACGTGGATATCCCGAAGATCGTGCGCGATACCGTGCGCGAGATCGGCTACGACCGCGCCAAGTATGGTTTTGACTGCGATACCTGCGCGGTGCTCACCGCGATCGACGAGCAGAGCGAGGATATCGCCCTTGGCGTGGACAACTCGCTCGAGCGCAAGGAAGGCGCAGAGGATGCCGATCTCGCCATTGGTGCGGGCGATCAGGGCATGATGTTCGGCTATGCGTGCGATGAAACGCCCGAAAAGATGCCGCTGCCCATTTCGTTGGCGCATAAGCTGGCCAAGCGCTTGGCTGAGGTGCGCAAGAACGGCATGTTTACCTATCTCCGTCCGGACGGCAAAAGTCAGGTCACGGTGGAGTATGACGAGGATAACTGCCCGGTGCGTGTGGATACCGTGGTCATTTCCACCCAGCACAGCCCGGAGGTATCCCTGCAGCAGATTCGCCATGATATGATCGAGCAGGTTGTGCGGCAGGTCATTCCTGCGGCGCTTTTGGATGAAAACACCAAGTATTTCATCAACCCGACCGGCCGTTTCGTGGTTGGCGGCCCGCAGGGCGACTCCGGACTGACCGGCCGCAAGATCATTGTGGATACCTACGGCGGCATTGGCCGGCACGGCGGCGGCGCGTTTTCGGGCAAGGATCCGACCAAGGTCGACCGTTCGGGTGCATATGCTGCGCGCTGGGTGGCAAAAAACATTGTGGCGGCGGGTCTGGCCCGGCGCTGCGAGATTCAGCTTGCCTATGCCATCGGCGTGGCGGAGCCGGTTTCCATTATGGTGGAGACGTTCGGCACCGGTACGGTGGCGGAGGATCGTCTGGCCGAAGCGGTGCGCCGCGTATTTGATCTGCGTCCGGCGGCGATCATCGAAACGCTGGAGCTGCGCCGCCCGATCTACAAGGCACTGGCTGCTTACGGCCATATGGGTCGTGAAGAGCTGGGCGTAAAGTGGGAGCAGACCGATAAGGTTGAAGAACTGAAAAAAGCGCTGGCCTGACTGACAGGCAGTTGGAGGCGGTATCCTGTGACCGAGGAAGAAAAGATTTTTGCAGGCAAGCTGTTTGACGCGCGCACACAGGAGCTGCGCGACATCAAGCACAAGGCGCATACGCTGTGCCAGAAGTTCAACACGATGGACGAATATGATCCGGCGCGTTTGCCGCTGGTGCGTTCGTTTATTGGAGCGATCGGGGAAAAGTATTATTTTCAGGGACCGATCCAGTTCAATTACGGTTCACATACGTTTATCGGAGAAAATTTTTTCAGTAATTTTAACCTGACGGTGATGGATGATGCCCGTATTTTTATCGGGGATCATGTGATGTTCGGGCCGAATGTTTCGCTGATGGCGACCGATCATCCGCTTTTACCGCAGGAGCGTACGCAGATGCGCTATCCGGACGGGCATGTGTCCATGTCCGAGTTTGCGCGGGAGATCCATATCGGCAGCTGCGTGTGGCTGGCCGCCAATGTGGTGGTGCTGGGCGGCGTGACCATTGGGGATGGTGCGGTGATCGGCGCGGGCAGTGTGGTCACGCGGGATATCCCGGCGGGGTATCTTGCGGTTGGGGTGCCGTGCCGGCCGCTGCGTCCGATTACAGAGGCGGATTCCAAAATGGATCTGTTGGTATGATGATCGTGTATATCCGTGTGCAATGCAAAAAGTCAGGCTGTATGATATGATCCTCCTAAAGTAGACCATGGAAAAAACCAAAATCTACTTTAGGAGGATTTTTTATGGGCAAAATAAAATTCACTCCAGAGAAGAAAATAGAAATCATAGAAGCGTATAAGTCGGGTAAGGTTGCCTATTCTCAATTACAAGATGTTTATGGAATGAATCGTGACGAGATATATAGATGGATATCCAAGTACGAAGCGAACGGTATTGAAGCCTTTGTAAGTGGAAACAGAAGGTATTCCAAGGAATTTAAGATTCATTGCATTGAAGAGTATCTTAGCGGAATTGGCAGTGTGGATGATATCGTAGCCAAATACAATATTTCAA
>NZ_JNJN01000065.1 GCF_000701665.1 Agathobaculum desmolans ATCC 43058
TCTGCACGTAGACGCTGATTTTCTGCAATGAGGTCTTCCTCTACATCCTTGGAAATCTTATGAGGACGGCCTGTAGCTGCTCGACCACGCCGCTCAATATACAAGCCTTCTGGACCTTCGGTCAGATAGATTCGTTCCCAGTCCTGTACTCGCTTGTGGCGGATCCCGAATCTCTCAGCTGTTTCTGTGCAGCTGAGATTTTCTTTCCTCATAGTTTCCACTACCAGTTTCTTGAATTCTGGTGCATATCGTTTTTGTGAAACTCCCTTTGGCATAAAAAATCACCCCATCTGTTAGATAGTATATCATACTGTCTAACAAATGGGGTGCAGTTCAAAAAGGAGCTGCTCTTTTTGTCTTTTTGTAGGAAAAAAGAAAAAAATTTTTCACAAAATAAACTGTACCCTAATTATTGGGTTAAGGAGTATTAAAATATTCTAAGTCCTAATGTACAATTTCCCTAAAAGTAATTGTAAAGGAGGGACAGAATGGAGCTGGACTACAAGGCAATCGGGAAGCGTGTGAAAATTGCTCGTATCAAAGCAGATATGGCGCAGGATGATCTTGCCAATCAAGTGGGGATTTCAGCAGCACACATGAGCAATATTGAAACAGGAAAAACTCGCGTTAGTTTGACTGTAATCGTCAACATTGCCAATGCTCTGGCGATATCTGTGGATGACCTGCTTTGCGATAATGTGATTAAAACAAAAGTGCAGTTTGAAAAGGATCTTGCAGAAATTGTCGATGATTGTGATGATTACGAGATTCGGATCATTCGAGATGTAGCAGAAGCTACTAAGACCTCGCTGCGCCGAGATGCGCATTTGAGAAATTAGAATGCCGCTTCAAGATAGCAGATAGTAAAATGTATCGCAGCATAGGCGCTTAATAGTTCGGATGTGTCTGTGCTGTAATACTATAAGGCTTTTTACAAATAATCCTGATAAGACATGAGAAAAACTCATAGTTCCGTAGAAGGAACTTGAGTAATAGTAATTCAGAGCCGCCATTACTTAGACGACCCTATACCATGCAGACACAGGCACGGCGGTAATTTGGAGGCCGCCGTCATGTTTGTAAGGCATCCTCTCAGGGTAGTGAATTTTCCTTAACAACTCAAAACAGTAATGTCCTTCCGGGTCATTCACACCCCCATCGTGATGTACCCTGCGAAGGACGGGATTTTGCGGCCTTTTTGTGCGCCCAGCTGACGTATGTTCAGCTGGGCGCATTTTTTTGTGTCCATTATTTCTTTGTTGGCTGCCGGTCACCGCCCAGATTTTTTGAAACTTTTCTAATTTCAATTTCAAAAAATCGGAGGAACTGTTATGTGTTTTAATCCTGTTGAAACCGGTGAGCGAATTAGAAGATTACGAGAGCATCTCGGATACTCTCAGACTCAGCTTTCGGAAAAGATTAACTTCAGCCGCAGTTACATAAGCAAGGTGGAGGTTGGCATCCGGATACCATCAATCGATTTTCTGATGGAGGTGTCTGATTTTGCAGGTGTAACTTTGGATTATCTGATTGTTGGCAAAAGGAATGAAAAGCAAATCAATCAAATTAAGAAGGAGATCAATTCTTTGATCGATGCGCTCTATTGCTTAGAGAAAAAACTATGATTGCGCCAATTTGTGAACAGAATGCGCCAACTGGGCAGTCGAAAATGAAGTGATCATACGTTAAACTTTAAGTACAACCTGAATGAAGGTTGTTTGAACCTTGAAAAATGAATATCCGGCGACTAAATAACATCAGCAAGTGAGCCTGAGAAAAAGGAAAAGCGATGCGGAGGATGCGCCAAGACCACCTGCGGGAACAGCGAAAGGAGGTGTTTTCTCTTTTCAATCCTGTAAATGACGGCCAAGAAAGGTGCGAGCGGGTCCATCCATCCAAAAGCAGCTTTGGCAAGCTGTTTCGCCAAGACCTCACTTGCCTATAATGGTACCCCTGCCCAGCCACAACTCACATAATGGGGGCAGCTCGGAGAGAACCTCGGAGGGGTTAGATTCCCGGAGTGCGGCGCCAGCCGCAGTTTAGTCGACCGCCCTTGTCTGGGGAAGTAGTGTCAAATACAGACAAAAGAAAACTGATACCAAACACTTGATATCAGAAGCCACGGAGATCACTGACTGGAATATCCTTAGTTACATGTAACCTTCGAAACGATAGAAGGTGGTCTCCGTTTTTGTGGTATCAAGTCCTGCTGGGATTCGGCAGAGAAAGGAGAAGTTCAATGGACAGATCTGATAAAAATGTGGATTACTGCGGGATCATCATCCTGCTCAGACAGCTCATCGCAGCCGGTCATTGCACCAAAGCTGAGGGGCAAAAAATCGCTGCCAGAATCGCTGTTGCTTATGATATTAATATCATTTATCCGCTCTGATTTTCATTGCTTATGATGAATAGCTATTAAGCCCTTATTATGGTATTGTTTGTTTGCTGAAAGGAGGCGAAACACGATGGCAAATACGAAAATTACCGATGGAAGTATGGCTTTGAATGACAGACAGGTCAGAGTCATCACCATCGAAGCGACCAGGCAGCCAGAAGAAATCAAACTGCGTGTAGCAGCCTATGCCCGTGTCAGTTCGTCATCTGAAGACCAGCTCAATTCCTTCGCCGCTCAGAACCAGTACTATACAGAGCTGATATCTGGCAATAACAACTGGCACATGGTAGACATCTATGCAGACGAGGGTATCACTGGAACATCCGCTCTCATTCGAGCAGACTTCCAACGAATGCTGGCAGACTGCCGCAGAGGGAAAATCGACCGTATCCTTGTAAAGTCCCTCTCTCGATTCGCTCGAAACACAAAAGAGTGTCTGGAAAGCATCCGAGAACTGAAGGGTCTTGGTGTCAGCGTGTACTTTGAAAAAGAAAGCATTGATACCGCCAAGATGACTGGTGAAATGCTGACTGCCATCTATGCATCCTTCGCACAATCGGAAAGCGAATCCATCTCAGGCAATATGAGATGGAGCTATCAGAAACGGATGCAAAGTGGACAGTTCATCACCTGCAAGGCCCCCTTCGGATATCGGCTTGAAAATGGAACACTCAAAATCGAAGACTCGGAAGCCGTTGTAGTACAGATGATTTACGATGAATTTCTGTCAGGGAAAAACACGATGGAAATCGCAGATTTACTGACAGAAAGCGGAATTCCTACACAGACTGGAAAACCTTGCTGGCAGGCAACCGCTGTTGGATACATCCTGCAAAATGAAAAGTACATTGGTGATGCACGACTTCAGAAGAAATATTCGACAGAAACCTTCCCAGTCCAGCGGAAAATCAACTATGGCGAGCGACAGCAGTACTATGTGACTGCAACGCACCCTGCGATTATTGATAGAGCAATCTATGAAAAAGTGCAGGCACTCTATCAGACAAGGGCAGCGGAAATCCGAAATAAGCCCAAGCATCACTTCAACTTCACGAAAAAAATCGTGTGTGCTGATTGTGGAACCTATTTTCAAAGAAAAATCAGCGGAACAAATCCTTATTGGGTGTGCCGCAAGCATAGTAAAAACAGCAAGGATTGTGCGATGATGCCCATTCCAGAAACAGAAATCGAACAGGCATTCATTCGTCTGTATTGCAATCTAAAGTGGCAGGGTAAATCAATCCTTCAGCAGATGATTCAGAATCTTCAGACTATCCGAAATCGAAGGATGCTCTGGAGTGAAGATGTCATTGAACTCAACAAACAAATATCCGACCTATCCAGTCAGAATCAAATGCTCACAATGCTGAAAAAGCAAGGGCTTATTGATCCTGACATTTTTATAGCCCAAACCAATGAACTGACCGAACAGCTTAGAGAAGTAAAGCTCAAGAAAGAACGCTTGATGGATGCAGAGGGTGACAACACCATCTCCCAGACGAAGGAACTGCTGGACATTCTGGAATCAGGGCCGGACTTCCTTGAAAGCTTCAGTGCTGAACTGTTCGGTGAACTCATTGAATCGGTCATCGTAGACAGCAATGAGAAACTGCGGTTCCGTCTCAAGAATGGACTGGAACTGCCAGAAGAAATTGAAAGGACGGTACGCTGATGGGAAACCGTAAGCAGCCATTCGGCTACCAAATAGAGCTGGGTCAAATCGTGATTCAGCCCCAAGAGTCGAAAGTCGTTAAACTGATTTTCACGCACTACAATTCAGGTGATGCTTACAGCACGCTGGTTGAAATGCTCAAAAATCAAGAGGTTGCCTATGATGTGGGAAAGCTATGGAACAAAAACATGGTGGCTCGCATCTTGGAGGATACCAGATATGTTGGAGACAGTCGTTATCCAGCAATCATCACACAAAAAGAGTTGGACATAGCACAGGAAAAGAGAAAGAAAAAATGTGTGAGGACAGACAACTCCCAAACCAATAAGCTTCTTCGACAGCTCAGTGGCAGACAGTATATTGAGGGTATGGAACAGCATGTCTTAAATCTGCTCAACAGCTTGATCCTGCACCCAGAGCAAATTCAGGAGAAAGAAAAAGCCACCGCTCCTTGCGAACTGCAAACCATGCAGGACAAGCTGGACGAACTTCTGAACTGTCAACCCATCGATGAGGATTCTGCGAAGAAACTGATTCACGAAATTGCCGCTATGCAGTACACAATGCTGGGTTCCAGTAAATACGAAAGCGAACGACTCAGGCAGCTGTTCAGCCAAAGAGAGGTCATGAAAGAATTGGATGCAGAACTTCTCAAAAACACAGTATCGGAAATCATCAACAGCGGAAACGGCAGAATATGCCTGCGACTGAAGAATAAGCAAATCATCGGAAGGAGTGAAACGAGATGACGGAACGAAACACCAATGTGATTGTGATCCCGGCAAGGCCGGAGATGGCAAATGCGGCAAAGACACAGCGACAGCTTCGAGTCGCAGCATACTGCCGAGTATCGACAGATGACGAGGAACAGCTTACCAGCTATGAAGCTCAGAAGAATTATTATACCGATAAAATCATGACCAATAAGAGCTGGACAATGGCAGGTATCTTCGCAGACGAAGGTATCACTGGAACATCCGCTCGCAAACGCCCAGAATTCCTTCGCATGATTCGACAGTGCCGCAAAAAGAAAATCGATGTGGTTCTGACCAAATCCATCTCCCGCTTCGCCAGAAATACGGTCGACTGCCTCAACTACATCCGTGCGCTCAAAGAATTGGGTATTGCAGTAATCTTTGAGAAAGAGAATATCAACACACTGGAAACAGACAGCGAAATACTCATCACAATGCTGGGAGCCTTCGCCCAAGCAGAAAGCGAAAGCATCTCTGCCAATGTCCGCTGGGGCAAACGGCAAGCCATGCGTGAGGGCAAAACAAGCATCCATTACAGCAGCCTGTATGGTTACGAAAAAGGCGAAGATGGCAACGCAAAGATCATCCCCGAACAGGCAGAGGTGGTACGAAAAATCTATGACATGCTTCTGACTGGAGCAAGCCTGCGGATGATCAAGGAGTTTCTGGAGTCCGAAGGAATCCGAAATACCGGTGGGAAAGAATGCTGGAGCATCGCCAGTATCCGCAACATACTAAGCAATGAAAAGTATTGTGGTGATGTCCTGCTCCAGAAAACCTTCATCGAGGACTGCATCAGCAAAAAGGTGGTCAAGAACACAGGTCAGCTTCCCATGTATCTGATTCAAAACCACCACGAGGGAATCGTAAGTCGGAAGACCTTCGATGCAGTGCAGGCAGAACTGGCAAGACGGACAGCGGCAAAAAGCCACTCGAAGAAAAATGCACCTACAGGTCGTACATCCTACACCAGCAAGTATGCCCTGTCTGAAAGGCTAGTCTGCGGCGAGTGCGGCACATTGTATCAACGCTGTACATGGAGCAAGAAAGGGAAAAAACGCATCGTATGGCGATGCGTGAGCCGTCTTGAATATGGCACAAAGTATTGCCAGCACTCTCCCACATTGGACGAAGAACCGCTCCAGAAAGCGATTCTGAATGCCATCAACTCGGTGATGAGCCACAAGGATATCCTTACGAAAGACCTTCTGCAGGTCATGGAAATGGAGCAGGCTCCAATCCCCGGCGAAACCATCAGCCTTGCCGATATTGAACGCAGAATGGAAGAAATCAATCAGCTCGTTCGTGAAATCATCCAAAAAACCGCGCCCACACAGGATGCGAAAGATTATACGGAACAGCTTGAATCGGTGATGAAAGAAATGGCTTTCCTAAAAGAAAAGAAAGCTGTTATCGAACAACACCGCAAAGAAAACAGTCAGGCAATGAGCCGTATAGAATCTACTGCAGATGCAATCAAGCAGATGCCCAACCACTTCACAGACTGGGATGAAAGCATCATCCGTCAGCTGGTAGACACTGTCAAGGTAGTCTCGGCAGACAGAATCATCGTCTACCTGAGAAGTGGCACTCAGGTAGAACAGGAAATCGTGAAATCATAATGGGTAGTGAGTATATGGATGAGCGTAAAAGCAGTCGCACTCGACCTGAGAAAGCAACTGATATGGAACAAGTCCGAATCACGGCAAAAACCTTTTTAATGCTGGACTATCAGAAAACATCGTTTTCACCAATGGTCGTCCAGCATCCCTTCACATCTTCAGGGATCGTACTTGTTCAAAAAGATGACACAGCACAACTGGTCGATATCACAGAGTCGCAGGAGAATTTTGAAGAATGGCAAAGATTCATCAGCGGAGAAATTGACCAAGCAGAACGAGCGTATGACATTTACATGATGCTCAACAAGGCATTTGCTCTGACCTTTCTAAAGTATGCAGCCCCATATATGTCAACGAATGACTTCTCAAGTATCCTTGCTGATGCATGGATGCTTTCAGAAAACCCCAATCAGGATGTGAATGTGTCCAAAAAAGAGCTGACAGCTATGTTCAAGGCGGCTGACAGAAATATGATGATGCGGGACAGCGACAAGGAGCTGTTCAGTTCCCTCGATGATTGTGTTACGATTTACAGAGGTGTTACCGATTATAACAGAACAAATATCCGGGCACTGTCATGGAGCCTCGATTACAAAACAGCCCAATGGTTTGCGGGACGATTTGATCAGGAGGGTACTGTATATCAGGCAACTATCAATAAAAAAGATATTTTAGCAGTATTCACAGGACGCAATGAATCAGAAATCATTGTAGATCCCAAGTGTCTGCAGAATATCGAAGAAGTCCAAGAGCAGGGTTTCGGCATGACGATGTCCTGCTTTTAAGGACTGTGCGAACACAAGATAAAGAGAAACGCAGCAGAATCTCTGCTGTGCTTCTCTTTGTCCTGTTACGAAAATAGGCAGAAATGCCGGAAAGGAGAAAAGCTATGAATGTACGCAAAGCAATTGATTACAGCGATATGTTTGAGGCTCTGAAAGAAGCCGTAAACGCTGAAATGTCCCAGATGGAACTATATTGTGAAATCGGCCGTCTGGTCAGCGAGCGTCCGGAGAAAGGTGCGGCGGTTGCTGCTTCCAAGTATTTGGCAGAGCAGTATCCTGAACTGGCTGGCTTTTCTCCTCGGAATCTGCGTCGGATGCGGGACTTCTATAAAATGTATGCAGATGCTCCGGAGTGGCAGGCAATGGCGAAGCAGATCGGTTGGACACAGAATGTAGTCCTTCTGGAAGCTGATTTAACGGCAGAGCAGCGTGCTTGGTATTTGCAGGCTGTCTTGGAGTTTGGATGGTCAAAGAACGAACTCAAAAGTGCCATTGAAACATCGATGCATGAAGAAATCACACTCGATTATCCCGCTGATTCATGCTATACTATGAACATTAAGCAGGAATCGGAGCACAACGAAAATGACCAAGATACTATTTATCTGTCACGGCAATATCTGCAGGAGTCCGATGGCAGAGTTTATAATGAAAGACCTTGTGAAGAAAGCAGGACTGGAGCAGGAATTCCAAATCGAGTCTGCTGCCACCAGTCAGGAGGAAATCGGGAACCCGGTCTATCCTCCCGTTTGCCAGTTGCTCAAAGAGCAGGGGATCGATTGTTCCGGCAAAACAGCCAAGCAGCTTCACAATCGGGATTACGAGAAATACGATCTGCTGATTGGAATGGATCAGCAGAATCTCCGCAATATGTATCGCATTTGCGGCGGCGATTTTGCCGACAAAATGCACCTCCTGATGGACTTTACAGACCGCCCAGGCAATGTAGCCGACCCCTGGTACACAAGAGATTTCAAGGCGACATGGCAGGATGTGACAGAAGGTTGTCAGGGGCTGCTTAATGCGCTGACGAAGAAATGAGGTGCTATCATGGAGCAGGAAGATAAGATCCAGCTTTTTGAAGACAAACGCATCCGTACCGCATGGGATGCAGAACATGAAGAATGGTACTTTTCCATCGTAGATGTTGTTGGCGTTTTGACAGACAGCGTTGATCCAACAGCTTATTGGAGAAAGCTCAAACAGCGTCTGAAAGCAGAAGGAAATGAAACCGTGACAAATTGTCACGGTTTGAAAATGACCGCAGCTGATGGGAAAAAGCGAAAGACCGATGTAGCTACCACAGAGCAGCTCCTTCGGCTGATTCAGTCCATCCCATCTCCCAAGGCAGAGCCTTTCAAAATGTGGCTGGCACAGGTCGGCCGGGAACGAATCGAAGAAACCATCGACCCAGAGCTGACGATTGATCGTGCGCTTGAAACCTATTTGAAAAAAGGTTACTCCCGCGAGTGGATCAACCAACGGCTGCAGGCCATTCAGGTTCGAAAAGAACTGACCGATGAATGGGATGCCCGTGGGGTCCAAAAGGGAATGGAATATGCGATCCTGACCAATGAGATCTCTCGTGCATGGTCTGGCATGACGACTGGACAATATAAAAAGCTGAAAGGCTTGACCAAAGAGAATCTCCGTGATAATATGACTACATTAGAGTTAGTATTGAATATGCTGGCTGAAGCAACCACTACGGAGATTTCCAAGCAGAAGGCTCCAGAATCTTTTCAGGAGAATATTGAGGTTGCTCGTGCAGGCGGTAAGGTCGCCGGAGATGCACGAAAAGCGGTCGAAACTCAAACAGGTGTGCCGGTTATCACAAGTAAAAATGCGTCACAGCTGAATCAAGTTGTGGCGAATTTGATTGAGAGCGGAATCCCTACCGCTGAAGATCCTAAAGAGAAAAAATAATTTTTCGACTACTCTGAAAAAAACGGGATTTGGAATGGCATCTAAAGTGTTCACATATTCCAAGAAAAGTACTGATTTCGAAAGAAATTCAGTACTTTTTCTTTTTCTAAATTAAACCGTATTATTTTGACGCCGCTTTGACGATAAAAGTTAAAACACTCCATCCGGCGGCTAGCCGATCTACTTATTTGCAAAAAAAGGAGGGCAACACGCCCTCCCTTCTCTCTTAATACCCCGGATAATATCCCTTGCCGTCTACATATTTCCCGTTTACCATATGCATTCCATTTTTCATATGCCGCCGCCCAAACGCCGGGGCTTTCCCATTTCCAAATTGAACACCGTTATTTCATAGCTGCTGCAAGCTTAGTCACCAGCTCTGCGCCGTACTTATACGCCAGCAGGTACTGCATGGTCTCTGCAGCGAGGCCAGCCTTTTGCTGCACCTTGGTGATCGCCGCCTGCACCTCTGGGTCGGTCTCCGGTACTTCCTCTTCCGGCTTCTCCTCCAGCTCATCGTAAGCCAACCCCAGCGTATCCAGAATCCCCTTCGCATACGCCACACCGAACTTCTGCTGATCGGCCAGCGTGTCGACCTGCGCGGCGTCCGCCTTGGTGTCGACAAACACGCCCTCGCAGATCACTGCCGGACAGACCGTATCGCGGATAAACGCATAGTAGTCACCGCGCCTGCCCTTGCGGGTTTTAACACCACGGCTGTTCTGCCCGATCGCCTTGACCTGCTTCTCGATATTCTGCGCGAGCACCTTGCCCGTGCCGCCGTGGATCGTGTGGAACACCTCGAAGCCGTCGCCGCCGCCCGAATTATTGTGAATGTCCACGGCCAGATCGGGGTCATAGGCGTTGCACTCGCGCACCTCCTGACTGACTGTGTCGTTCTCATCCTTGGTGCGGCTCATGCGGACATCCACGCCATACGCGGCGAGGAAATCACGGCAGGCCAGCGCCATCGTGAGGTTGACATCTTTCTCCACCAGATAGCCGACCGCACCGGAATCGCTGCCGCCGTGACCGACGCCGATAAATACCTTCTTCTTGCCCATCGGTTTGCCCTCCTTGTTCTTTTTTCTCATACATACTACGCTGCACACCGGGCGGCCGTTCGCCCCCTCACGCTCCGGGGCGAACAGATAGCCGTCACCGGCGCGGTACATGCCCGTCGAACCGCCCGCATCCTGCACCAGCAGCAGGTCGATGGT
>NZ_JNJN01000066.1 GCF_000701665.1 Agathobaculum desmolans ATCC 43058
GTGTTGCCTTTTTGCACTCTAAACATCCGTTTTGCTTTACTTTTCCTCAAAATTTTCTCGTATTATCCCCTTGACTTAATACCATTGGACTTTCCGATCATTCCACCGGCTGTGCCGGCGCATCCGGCTGCGCCGGGCGGTTCGCACCACCCGCACACAGCACCGCCAGTTCTGCCAGCAGCAGCACGCAGGCCGCCCCCGACAAGCAGCCACGTACTACCATTTTATCCGACCAGTCCAGCGCCTGCACTCCCATCAGGTGCACCAAGCCATATCCGCCCAGATCAGACAGCGCAACCGTCACCGCGACAGCGCTGAAAAATGCCAGCCCTGCCGGACGCGGCTTGCTGTACAGCATCCGCGCCAGATGATAGAACGCCAGCACCAGCAGCACATCCGCCACCAGCCCAAAGGCAAACGAGCTGAGCTTGGGGTCTATACAGGTCATCCGGTAATTGACCAGCAGATGCAGGCAGCTCCACAGCAGCGGCATCAGTGTCAGTGCAGCGCTGTGCTCGTTCATCGCATCGCCCTGTGCCTTAGCCAGTGCGATTACACAACCACCGGTGAGCACAGTCACCGCCGCATAAGCGATCTCCAGCACTCTGGCCCACATTGCCGCATCCTCTTCCACGCCGGTCATGGTCAAATACAAATAATACATACCGCCCGCCGCCATCAGCAGCCCGGAAATGACCGCCGCAGCGCGGAATCCCGCACTCCGGCTGCCCAAAAGCTGCTCAAACGGTGTTTTGCGATGTTTCCGCAACGGCGCGGCCAACACCGCATACACTACCGCACAGCACACAAACAGCGCCGACACGTAAAACACCCACGGATTCTCCACCGCCGGCAGTCCTGTGCCGATATCAAAGCCGTTCAGCAGATGCAGCGCGCGCAGGCCGATTCCGGGCACGCACAAAGCAGCCGTTGCAACCGGCAACGCTTTTATCCATTTCATCAGGGTCCCTCCCACTTATTGCTTCGGATACGGATTCAGTATATCACACCCATCCCGCCGCTTCAAGCAGGAAAAGCCCCGTGCCCCCTCAATGCAGCCGGCAGGTGCGCACAGCGCACCTGCCGGTTATCCATCATCAGCGTCAAAAACGGCTGGTCTTGGGCATCTGCGCTGCTTCCTGCGCGGAAAACTCGGTATTGGCCGGGGTTTCACGCTGCATCCCAAGCTTGAGCAGCACCGGCGTGATCAGCGTGGTCACAACCACTACCAGCACGATCGCCGGGAACAGATGTGCATCGATCAAACCGGCCTGTTCGCCCTTCTGCGCCACGATCAGCGCAACCTCGCCGCGCGATACCATGCCCAAACCGATCGATACAGCATCATACAGCGGAAAGCCCATCAGCCGCGCCCCCAGGCCGCAGCCCACGATCTTGGTCAGGATCGCCACCACCGTCAGCACAAGCGCCAGCACCGCGATCCGTCCGGTCAATCCATCCAGATTGGTTTTAATACCGATCGATGCAAAAAACAGCGGCGAAAACATCATATAACCCAGCACATTGGTCTTGCTTGCCACATAATCGCGTGTTGCTGGCAGGTTGCACATCACGATCCCCGCAAAATACGCGCCCGTGATATCCGCGATACCGAAAAAGCGTTCTGCCACATAGCTCATCAGCAAAGCGAAAGCCACCGCATAAATCGCGATCCGGCGGTGCTTGTGCCACATCTCATCCATCTTGATGAACGCCTTGTGCATGATCAAACCGATCACCAGCACAAAAACGAAAAACGCGATGATCCGGCCGAACACCAGCAGCGGCTGCACAGCGGGATCGGTAAATCCGGTCAGCACGGTCAGCACCACAATGCCGAGAATATCATCGATCACCGCCGCGCCCAGCACAGCCGTACCCACCCGGCTTTTCAGCTTTCCCATTTCGCGCAGGGTCTCCACCGTGATCGAAACAGAAGTAGCCGTCAGTACCACGCCGATAAAGGCTGCCTTGAGCATATTAAGCGGATCCACCGGATCATTTTCAAACAGCAGATACACACCGATGCCGCCGGCCAACGGCACCACCACGCCGATTACCGCAATGATGAAAGACGCAAAGCCGGTGGTTTTCAGCTCCTCCAGATCGGTATCCAAACCGGCATTAAACATCAGGATAATCACACCGATTTCCGCCGTTTTGATCAGAAAATCCGTTTCACCGACCCAGCCGAGACAGCTTGGCCCAACCAGCACACCCGCAATCAGCGCACCCACCACCTGCGGCATATGCACCCGTTCCGAAGTCAAACCGAATATTTTGGTAAACAGCATGATCAATGCGATCGTCAACAAAAAATCATATGACATGACAGCATCGCCCCTCCCACCTTAATAATCGCATGGATATCATTATACACCCTTTTTCTCATCCGGCCAG
Source organism: Agathobaculum desmolans ATCC 43058 (assembly GCF_000701665.1). Classification (GTDB taxonomy): domain Bacteria; phylum Bacillota; class Clostridia; order Oscillospirales; family Butyricicoccaceae; genus Agathobaculum; species Agathobaculum desmolans. The sequence continues at coordinate 2,401 of NZ_JNJN01000066.1, forward strand.
TATCTTTATGGAAATTTGTAAATTTATTTTTTGTTACGCTGTATTTTGTCGCAGAGGCAGCAAACGCCCTGCGGATACGGCTTTCGCCTCCATCCGCAGAGCGTTCCTGTTGGCGCAGCGCATCCGCCGCACCGGCCTTACTGCCCGATCCGGGGCGCATGCTCCCGGATCTCCTTGATCCGGTTCAGCCCGTCCTCCAGCCCATGGTACAGGCTGTCGATGTCCTCCGCGCTCACATTACGCTCGAGGAACAGCAGCTCGATCGCGTGGGACAACTGCACCATTTCGTTCGCCGTCTGCAAAAACCGCGGGAAATTATGCGAATTGATCGCATTGCGGAACTTTTCAATATCCCGCCGGATAAACTCCACAACCTCGCCCGCGCCCTCAAAATCCCCGTAGGAGATGGGATAAGGCGAAACGCGCTGCAAATAATACTTGTCCCGCTTGGTCACATTAAATACATAGGTAACGCACAATTCCGCTGCCAGCTCAAACTTGGCAATATACAAAATGCCGTTGCGCACCTCCTTGATCGAAGAAGCGCCCATCTGCCGCAGGGAAACATTGATAACATCACCGGAAAAACTGCTTGTAATCATAGTATCTCCTTCTTTCTCACCCTATTATACATCAGGCAAAGCGAATCAGTAAGTAGGCAGTGGAGATCGCAACCGATAACAGCATCATCGGGAAGCCAACCTTCAAATACTGCCCGAAACCGATCGGATGCCCGTGCTTGGCGGAAATACCCGACAGCACAACATTGGCCGACGCGCCGATCAGCGTGCCGTTGCCGCCGAGACAGGCTCCCAGCGACAGCGCCCACCACAGCGCGGTCACATCCATGCCATCCGCCTGCATGGACAGGATCAGCGGGATCATGGTTGCCACAAACGGGATGTTATCCAAAAAGGAGGACAGCAGCGCCGACCCCCACAGGATCAGGACCATCAGCAGCAGTGCGTTGCCGCCGGTCGCATTGACCAGTGCGTTCCCGAGCAGGGTGATTACACCGGTCTGCTGCATGCCGCCAACCACAACAAACAGCCCGGTAAAAAACAGGATGGTGGACCATTCCACGCCCAGCACGATTTCTTCGGTATCCTGCCTGCCGATGATCAGCATGATCGTTGCGCTGGCCAGTGCGATAATGCAGGAATCCACCCCCAGCGAGCCGTGGAAGGTAAAGCCCAGCACGACAACGCCGATCATCACAACGCTTTTGATCATCAGGCCGCGATCCGTGATCGAACGCTTTTCATCCAGCTGCATGACCGCCTGCATTTTTTCCTGCGCAACTGCCATTTTTTTGCCCCACATCAAGTAGAAGCAAACACAAACCACCGTCAGGATGATCACAACAGCCGACCCGGTATTGACCACAAAATCCACAAATCCCAGCCCGGCCTGCGAGCCGATCATAATATTCGGCGGGTCGCCGATCAGGGTTGCCGTACCGCCGATATTGGATGCCAGAATCTGCGCCAGCAGGAACGGCACCGGATCGATGCCGAGAATCCCGGTAATCGCAATCGCCATCGGGCCAACCAACAGCACAGTCGTCACGTTATCCAAAAAAGCCGAAAGCACCGCTGTCAGCAGGGTGAACAGCAGCATGATCCTCCACGGGTTGCCATGCGCGATCTTGGCAGCCTTGATCGCCACATATTCAAACAAACCGGAGTTGCGCACCACAGCCACAAACAGCATCATGCCGATCAGCACACCGATGGTATTAAAGTCGATATACCCTACCGCCTGATCGACCGACAGCACCCGCAGGCAGACGAGCACCACGCCGCCGGCTACCGCGGCTACCGTGCGGTGCACCTTTTCCGAAACGATCGCTGCCATGACCAGCACGAAAACCGCAACGGAAACCACTTGCATGATATTCAAATCGGATCCCCTCTTTTCCGCCCATTCTCCCCATACAGGAAGGATGTGCCTTCCATTTTGTTTTACAGTATATTATACTCCCGCTTTTCCGGGGTTGACAATGTTCTATTCCCCCTAAAATACCGGGGTTTCCTCGCAAAGTTTTGTGATTGCGCACAAACGCAAACCTCTTTCTTTACGCATTATTAACAAAGAGTATCTGAATTTATCTATTATGCGACAAACAGCCCCTTCGCGCACCCAACCGCTGCCGCACATCGCGCCGCCGTTTGGTGCAATATCAAAACCCCTGTTCCGATTGGAACAGGGGTTTTGGGGTTTCGCTTTTATGTAGCTAAAATTAGCCCTGCGAAATAGCGCCTACCGGGCACTCGCCCGCGCAGGAACCGCAATCGATGCAAGCATCCGCGTTGATCTCGTACTTGCCGTCGCCCTCAGCAATCGCGCCTACCGGGCAGCCGCCCGCGCAGGAACCGCAGCTGATGCATGCGTCACTGATAACATATGCCATTGGTATTGCACCTCCAAAAGTAATTTACAAACTAATTGTAACACAAGAAAGAAAAAAAGCAACAAAAAGCATCAGTTAGCCCTCGTTAACTTTTGTAAATTCCTTCGCTTTTATCAAATATAAGAAAATTCAAGATAATCTGTGAATTCATGAGAAATAACGAGATAACATTAGATTGATGCATCTGCGTTTCCGCTTTTGGTCAGAAATGGTCAGATTTTTCTCTTGCATTTATCCTCGCACTCTGATTATAATAGATACAAAGGTCAGGAAAGGTCAGATAAGCGGACTGAACCAAAGGAGTGGTAGCACATGAAAATGTCCGATGTCATCGCTGACTTCATCGGCGAGATGCTGTCCGAGGGCGGCGGCGTAGCCGAGGTGCAGCGCAAAAGCCTGGCTGACCGTTTTTCTTGCGTACCCAGTCAGATCAACTACGTGATCGAAACCCGCTTCACCCCGGAGCATGGCTATCTGGTGGAAAGCCAGCGCGGCGGCGGCGGATATATCCGCATCGTCCGGCTGATGGACAGCAAGCAGCGCACCCTGCTGCAGGCGGCGCGCAGCATCGGCGGACGGCTGACGCAGAACGACGCTGCGCGGCTGACACGCGCATTGGTTTCCGCCGAACTGCTGACGCAGCGCGAAGGCCAGCTTTTGCTCTCTGCCTGCTCGGACGGCGCACTGGCCGAGGTTGCCGAAAACGATCGCAATATTCTGCGCGCCTCGATATTCCGATGTGCCATTATGGGCCTTGCAACGTAAAATAATTTTCATTTCATCCTCTTGAAAGGAGCTGTGCATTATGAAATGCGAAAAATGCGGTAAGAATGAAGCAACAATGTATTATAAGGAAACCGTAAACGGTGTAACGCGCGAGCTGCATCTGTGTCCGACCTGTGCGCAGAAGGAGCATCTCGGCGGCGCGTTTGAGAACGCCTTCTCCACGACAGGTCATTTCTGGAGCGATCCGTTCCACTCTTTCCTCGGCGGCGGCTTCGGCAGCCTGTGGAGCGACATGCTCGGCACGCCGTCCGCTGCCCTGCTCGGTACCGAACGCAAGTGCCCCACCTGCGGTCTGACCGAGCGCGAACTGCGCCAGACCGGCCGTGTGGGCTGCCCGGACTGTTACAGCAACTTCGCTGATCTCCTTGATCCCTATATGCAGAAGATCCACGGCGCAACCCGCCACATCGGCGCCGCGCCCGCCGCACCCGAACAGCCAAAGGCCGATCCGGTCGAAGCCCTGCGGGCGCAGCTCAAGGAAGCGATTGAAAAAGAGGAATATGAGCAGGCTGCGCGCCTGCGCGATGAGATCCGCAGAATGGAAGGTGAGCAGAAATGAGTATGTTTACGATTCACGGCGGCTTTACCGGCCTTGCTGCGTCCAGCCGCGTCCGTCTGGCACGCAACCTAAAAGGCTACCCCTTCCGCCTGACCGAAGCGCAGCACAGCGAAATTGCCGAAAAGGTATTTGCGGCTCTGCAAAGCAATCCAACCATCGGTCCGGAATTTGAGAAGAAACAGATTATCCCGCGCTCGACCGAAGCGGCGCGCCTGATCGAAGAGCACCTGATCTCTCCCGAGCTGGCGCAGAACGGCGGCTGGTTGATCGTATCCCGCGACGGCGGCGTTGCCATCATGGTCGGCGAAGAGGATCACCTGCGGCTGCAGGTGATCGGCACTGGACTTTGCCCGAAGGAATGTCTGGAAACCGCAGACCGCATTGCCGCGCTGATCGAAAACGCTTTGCCGTTCGCCTATGATGCACGGCTGGGCTACCTGACCGCCTGCCCAACCAACGTCGGCACCGGTCTGCGCGCATCGGTCATGCTGCACCTGCCGATGCTGACCGCCACCGGCGAGATCAGCCGCATGACCGGCTATGCCGGCAGCCGCGGCTGCGCAGTGCGCGGCGCATACGGCGAAGGCTCCAAGGCCGTCGGCGGATTTTACCAGATCTCCAATCAGGTCACATTGGGCGCGTCCGCAGCCGAGTTGACCGGGCAGTTGGTCGAAACTGCCGCCGCCATCATCGATGCGGAAAAGAAGGCTCGCGAGCAGGTGCGCAGCCAAAGTGAAGCTGCCCTGCGCGACCGCATCCAGCGTGCCGCGGGCACGATGAAAAGCGCCTATCTGATGGAAACCAGCGAAGCGCTCACCTGTATTTCCGATGTACTCGTTGGTCTGCAAATGGGTTTTTTGACCGGCACAGACCCACAGGCATTGTACCGGCTGGAACAGGAGATCCGCCCGGCCATGCTGACCGGTGCGCCGCAGGAACGCGATCAAAAACGCGCCGCATTGCTGCGTGATGCGGCAAAAACCTTACAATTTGACATATAATTTTATCCTGCGGCAGGTCACATATCCGCCGCAAGGTGAAAACAAACTGTTAACCAACTTCACCTCATGAAAGGAGTGTTCCCTCATGTTTTATCAGAATCGTTTTACCGAGCGTGCGCAGAAGGCGCTGACGCTCGCCCAGGAAGCGGCCGGTTCGTTCGGCCACAGCTATATCGGCTCCGAGCACCTGCTGCTCGGTCTGCTGCGCGAAGGCGGCGGCCCGGCGGCGAAGGCGCTTACTGCCGCTGGCGTGACCGAGCAGGCACTCGTCCAGCAGATCGAGGCACTGTCCGGCCGCGGCACGCCCGATGCCTCTGCGCCGCAGGGCATGACCCCGCGCACCAAGCGCATCATTGAGCTGTCGATCCAATCCGCCGCACAGATGGGCACCGGCTATGTCGGCACCGAGCATCTGCTGCTCGGCATCCTGCGCGAAGGACAGAATGTTGCCCTGACCGCGCTGGCAAACCTCAAGCTCACCCCGCAGGCGCTGGCTGAAAAGCTCAGTGAAGCATTAGGCGGTGCGCAGCAGGGCAGCCTTGCCGACGAGAACGGCAGCCCCGCTTCCGGCGGCGCATCCGATGATGCGCTCAGCCAGTTTGGCCGCGATTTGACCGCTGCCGCCAAAGAAGGCAAGCTCGATCCGGTCATCGGACGGGATCAGGAGATCCAGCGCGTGATCCAGATTTTATCCCGCCGCACCAAAAACAATCCGGCACTGATCGGTGATCCGGGTGTGGGCAAAACCGCTGTTGTCGAGGGTCTGGCGCAAAAAATCGTTGCCGGTGATGTACCCGAGACGCTGCGGGATAAGCGGCTGGTCTCGCTTGACTTGACCGGCATGATCGCAGGCACCAAATACCGCGGCGAATTTGAAGAACGCATCAAAAAGGTCATCGAAGAGCTGACCGCAAAAAAAGATACCATCCTGTTTGTTGATGAGATGCACATGCTGATGGGCGCGGGTGCTGCCGAAGGCGCAGCCGATGCCGCCAACATCCTTAAACCCGCACTCAGCCGCGGCGAAGTACAGGTCATCGGCGCCACTACGCTGGATGAATACCGTAAAAACATCGAAAAGGATGCTGCGCTTGAGCGCCGCTTCCAGCCGGTGCAGATCGATGAGCCTTCGGCAGAGGATGCCGTCGCCATCCTCAAAGGGCTGCGCGACCGCTACGAAGCCCATCACCGCATCAAGATCCCGGATGAAGCCATCGAAGCGGCTGTTAAGCTGTCTGTCCGCTATGTAACCGGGCGGTATCTGCCGGACAAGGCAATCGACGTGATCGACGAAGCCTGCTCGCGTGTGCGTCTGTCCACCTTGACCGCCCCGCCCGATCTCAAGGCACTCGAAGAGGAGATCGCCGCACTTGCCGCCAAAAAGGAAGAAGCGGTCAAGGGACAGGATTACGAAAATGCCGCCAAGCTGCGCGACGAGGAAAAGTCCAAGCAGGATGCCCTCGAAGCCCGCAAGAAGGAATGGTCGGATCAGCAGACCCGCAGCCACGGCGCGGTAACAGAGGATGATATCGCCGCTGTGATCTCCGGCTGGACCGGTGTGCCGGTTGCACAGCTGACCGAGGACGAAGGGCAGCGCCTGCTGCATCTGGAGGATACGTTGCACCGGCGTGTTATCGGGCAAAGTGAAGCCGTCACCGCAGTTGCCAAGGCCATTCGCCGCGGCCGGGTCGGTCTGCGTGATCCCAAGCGCCCGATTGGCTCGTTCCTGTTCCTTGGCCCGACCGGCGTAGGCAAAACCGAGCTGTCCAAGGCGTTGGCTGAAGCTATGTTCGGCGATGAGAGCGCCATGATCCGCATCGATATGTCGGAATATATGGAAAAACATGCAGTTTCCCGCATGATCGGTTCGCCTCCGGGCTATGTCGGCTATGATGAGGGCGGACAGCTTTCCGAAAAAGTGCGCCGCCATCCGTATTCTGTCGTACTGTTTGATGAAATCGAAAAAGCGCATCCGGATGTGTTCAACATCCTGCTGCAGATCTTGGAGGATGGTGTGCTGACCGACGGTCAGGGCCGCCATGTGGACTTCAAGAACACCGTCATCATCATGACCTCAAACATCGGCGCACAGAAGATCACCGGCAAGAGCCGCAAATCGCTCGGTTTTGCCGAGGGCAGTGCATCCGAAGCCGAGCGCACCTTTGAGCAGATCAAGCAGGAGGTCATGAGCGAGCTGAAAAACGCAGTACGTCCCGAATTCCTCAACCGCATTGACGATATCATTGTATTCAACCGTTTGAGCGAGGATGAAATCGCGCAGATTGCGGACAGCATGCTGCGTCAGGTTGCATCCCGCATGCAGGATATGCAGATCGAAATGAGCTGGACAGAAGCCGCCAAAAAGCATCTGGCCAAGGCCGGTTTTGATCCGGTATACGGTGCGCGTCCGCTGCGCCGCGCAGTGACAAATGAGGTCGAGGATCTTGTGGCCGAGGCTTCGCTCAAGGGCGAGATCAAGCCCGGCGATCACGTCACGCTGGATGCCGAAGAAGATAAGCTGGTGCTGACGCCTGCCGGCAGCACCGCTCCCGCAGATGCGAAAAACGAATAACTTCCTTTCTGCAAAAGTGCTGCCGGAATGTTTCCGGCAGCACTTTTCTCGCTATACAATTTAAACCATCAAAAAGGCATCTGCCCGTTACGGACAGATGCCTTGTGTGCTTTTAACGGATCGCCGTCAGCGCTTACTTAGCAGCCTTAGCCGCCTTGATCGCGTCGATCATGAGCGGAGCAACCTTGAACAGGTCGCCGCAGATGCCGTAGTCTGCTACGTCGAAGATCGGAGCGCCCTCGGCCTTGTTGACCGCGATGATGCACTCGGAATCCTGCATGCCGGCCTTGTGCTGGATCGCACCCGAGATGCCCAACGCAACATACAGCTTCGGATGTACGGTCTTGCCCGTCTGGCCAACCTGATGGTCGGCAGACAGCCAGCCGGAATCGATCGCCGCACGGCTGCCGCCGATGACTGCGCCGTTGAACTCGGCTGCCAGCTCTTCCGCCAGCTTGATGCCCTTCTCAACATCCTTG
>NZ_JNJN01000067.1 GCF_000701665.1 Agathobaculum desmolans ATCC 43058
GCTCTATAATTGGACTGCTCCACCGGCAATGATGTTGGTTAGTTAGGTTTTGTTTTGAGAAGCGCTGGTTTCAGGTAGACCTCGTCTGGGGCAATTGGAGAAAGGTCTAGAAGCTTCAGCAGTTTCTTTTCATTTTCACCTACGAATAAATCAAAGGGGGTTTGGTTGTCAAACAATGCTCTTGCTACGCTGTTTATGTGGCTTGTGGCCAACGCAACCTGCGCCTTTGTCAGATCCTTAAATGAGGTACCCTTTGGTAGGATCCGTCGCAGAAGAACGTGGCTCTTCTCAACGGTATTACCTCTTTCCCACAAAACCTTCCTTACCTCCTTGCCGTCAATATAAATCGGGAAGTTAAACTCTATCGACTTCAACGGCATTTCTGACTCCCCATTCGGGTATATCTGAATTTCTTTAATGAGGTATGTGATAAGGCTTTTCTTTTCCTCGTCACTCATTATAGCATATAACTTGCCAAAATTCTGCATGATTTTGTAAACATTGTCCAGAGTGATTGCTTCCATCTCAATGGAGCCTTTTCTTAATTTGGCGTCCTCAATGCGTTCCTCCAACTCCACCATCGTATCATACAGAGCGTCAAGCCTTAACGTCATATCATGGATTTTTCTCTCACGGTATCGGGCATCCGCAGGAAGATTGTCAATCTCATTTTCCAGACGAGCCTTGTTCAAGTCTACTTCTTTCAGTTTGTTTTCATAATTGGAAAGCTCCTTATCTACCGTACTGGTATCTGTCTGAACACCTATCCGCTTTTCAATCTCTTTAGCAAAATAGGCATCGCTTACCAACTCTTTTACAGCTTCGACTACAAGCGGCTCAATATCAGTTTTCCGTAGGGATGCTTTATAATCACAATGATGACCTCGCTCCTGCTTATTTCTTCCGCATATATAATAGTAGACTTCCTTATATGTGCCGTCTTTGTTTGTCCATGCGTGTTTATTCGTGTACATTGAACTGCCACAAATGGGGCATTTCAAAACGCCAGTCAGAAGATGCGACCTGTCTTTTCCAACCTTTGACGGCTGCTTAATTCCCGTTGCTTTCCGCTTTGCATGAACTTTCTGCCAGAGTTCCTCGCTGACAATCCCCTCATGCTGTCCGTCCTCTAAAATATAATCATCGGTATGAACCTGTTTATATTCGTTTTTTGTTCCCTTAACTTTTTCCCTTGTTCTCCTGCCATAAGCAATTTTTCCGCAGTAAACGGGGTTATCTAATATCTGCCGTATTAAATGGCTGCTCCATGTTTCTAACTTTCCATTCTGGCGGGGTATTTTCTTTATTCCTTGCAGGTTGAGATATTTTGCGACACCGCCAAGTCCTATATCTGAATTTCCGAACTTATCAAAAATAATTCGGATTGCTTCAGCTTCGGTTTCTTCTATCAAAAGCTGATTATCCTTCAGATAATATCCATACGGAGCAAAACCGCCGTTCCAACCGCCCTGTCTTGCTTTTTCCCTGCGTCCGTTCATCGTCTGCTCAATGATATTTTCTCTCTCAATCTCCGCAACTGCTGACAGAACAGATATTAAGAGCTTTCCGCTTGTCTGGGATGAATCAATCCCTTCCTCTATGCAGATTAAATTTATGCCATAAGACTGCACAAATTCTAATGAGTTTAAGATGTCAGCAGCATTTCTCCCAAAACGGGAAAGCTTATAGACCAGAATATACTCTATCTCCAGTCCGTTTTTTATGTCGGAGAGCATTTTCTTAAATGCAGGTCGCCCCTCGATTGATTTTCCAGACTTTCCTGCATCCTCATAAATGCCGACAATCTCCATTTCCTCACGGTCTGCAAACCGTTTTAAGCTGTTTTTCTGACCTTCAAGACTGTATCCGTCAACCTGCATCTCGGTACTTACTCTCGGATACAGAACACATTTCTTTCCTTCTCTGTTCATTCTATCACCTCCGATATTTGGGAAAATGTGATATGTAAGGTTGCGTAAAACTACGCAACACAATCCAATTCCTGCAAAACAAATCTTCCATACTTCTCAACAATCTGCACCATAGCTTTCATAAAAGTATCGAAGTTTTCGGCTTCATCAACCTTGCTTTCGTGCTGCTGTTCTGCATTTGTGGACGCTTTGACATTTTCCATTTGGCTACCTCCGCAAAACAAAGCGGCTGTATGCCCTAAATTATAGAGATACAGCCGCCGCTTGACCAATGTGCAAATCCCTCTGTTTCCTCTGATTTGCACATTTCCTTTCGAGTTTGTTATTGAGTGAAATACTAATGGCAAGAGCCTTATCAACTCTTGCCATTATGTTATCGGGCATCATTCCCATATACTGTTTTAACCTCCGCTTATCAATCGTCCGTATCTGCTCAAGCAGAATGATTGAATCTTTGTCGAGCTTATCAAAATCTGTTACCTCGGTGTGTGTCGGGAGCTTCGCTTTCGTGTGTGTACGGCTCGTTATCGGAGCAATAATAACTGTCGGGCTGTGCCTGTTTCCCGTATTGTTGGAGATAACAAGAACAGGTCTTGTGCCGCCCTGTTCCGAGCCGATAACAGGATTAAGCTCTGCATAATAAATGTCGCCACGCTTAACAATTCTTTCCATAAGTGTCTGACCTCCCATCAGAATTTAGGCAGGCGTGACCTGCCTATGTAACAGCCAGACACAAGGAAGTAATTAAGGTCGGGAGAGCATTAACAAAATCTCTGTTCTTATGACCGCCTTATATCTGGCTTTATGATAGGAGCATCTCTATTTGTCCTCGACACCCCGAAATGCAGGTGCGTCCGTAAACGCAGGGAAGTCGCCAAACGGTCAGCAGCGAACTGACGCCACGGGAGTTCCACCCCAACTGTCGGTCTGACAGAGCCGCCCTCATTGCCTGCGACGGGTTGGATACCGTTCGGGCTGTGACTGGACGGGAGTACCATTGTTCTCTTTGCGGGTCATGGCGAAATCGGGAGCTGCCCGATATTTTCAGTCGGTAAAGTTAGGCTCACCACCACCTTTCTGTCGCTCGCTGCCGCTTGGCAGGTCTTGGCGTACCGCTGCACACGCTTATGCTCATCACAATCACAAAGAGGAAGTATTTGGCGAATGAGTATTCGGTTGTCAAGGAACAAGCCCGTTTTCGCCACACAAAAGAAAACGGGGCGAAGGTTTTTACGCCTTACACCCCATAGTCCTTGAGAAACCTTTATTTTCCCCTCTACTCAAAAAACTTTTTTAATTTTTCTTTGAGCCTGTCCATTCGCCTGTAAACCGCTTTCTCTGTAACACCCAGATACGATGCGATTTCACGGGTAGAAAAGCCATGTATCTTCATCAAGGCAATTTGCAGGGTCAGCTTGTCCACCTTAATCAAAACCTGATAGAGCTTCTGATTTTCAATATTGTCCAGAAAATCCTCAACTGTTTTTACTTCGGGCTGTGCCGTGTCCTCGGCAAATTCCTCAAGATATGTACTCGCATCCTGCAACCTGCGGTAAAACTTCCTGTCAGAATTAAAGACCGCCCAATCGTAAATACGGAGTTTTTCGATGGTGTCCTCGCTGACACCTAAGCTCCGCAGTTTCTTTTCCTCAGCTTCTTTCCAGAGCCGCCATTTCTTTTCTTCTCTGCCATAATTGAATGACATTCTCTTGACCTCCAATCTGAAATTTTTTGAAAAATCCAGATTGGTCGGCGGGGAACGGCATCTTACGCCGCAAAAATGCTTTTGACGGCGTTCTGCAAAAAACGACAAAAGAAAAACCGCAAAGGCTGTAACACCTTCACGGTTATAGGAGATTAAACTTCTTTTGAGTAGAAATTTGGCATCTACTTTGAGGGTATAAGAGTTCCATGCACAAGTGAGAATTTTTTTAACAGGTTATCCTCGCTTATCCATGAAGCTATGTATGTAGCTGCTGCTTCGGATAAGCAGCAGGGCGGCGGTCTTAGACCAACGCATAAAAAATCCCTCCAAACTCAAAAACGTGTCTGGAGAGATGTGTTGTTTACGCTTTATTTAGGCATGGCAATACAGCCCACCAGAAAACTCCGTTTTTTTTATTCGGTGGGCTTGTCCTGCCTATGGTATATAAAAAGAGAGCCGACAAACTGTGATTTCATTTCACAAGTTCATCGGCTCTGCGTCTATGCGTCTGGCTCTCTGATGATGTTAAAATGCTGTTAGTATCGCTCCGTCAATGACCGCAATAATCAAAAAGGCGGCAATTCCTTTTAGAAACGAAACAAAGTGTTTTTTCGGGTTGGAATACAATTCCTTTCGGTTTTTTGTGCCTGTAAAGCGTACCCTTTTAGAATTTCTCCACCACAACATATCAATGACAAGAAAATCAAAAGCGTTAAGGCTTTGTCCTAAAATCAGCAGATTTATAAAATTAACCCTAAATCCGTCCTCTTTCACGAACAAGCCGAAAATAAAGAGGACAATGCCAAAAACAACAATATTTGATACAAGTGACACAAACGGCGAAGCTGTCTTGATTTTGGATTGCAGCGCAGGATTTTTCTTTACCATTTCCTGCACTTCATCGGGATAAGAAGCATAGCTTTTGATATTTTTATCATCGCTCCCTGTGTTTAAGTAGCATATTCCCCAAAACAGAATACACAAAATAACTAATTCAACTATCAGCATATTATCTACTTCCTCCGACTTTTCTTTGTATATACCATCCCGATAAAGAGGAATTTATAATGCATCTCTCGGACAATTCTTCACGCATTCAAAACAAAGAATACATTCCGTACCGTTTTTTCGTTTTCTGGAATTATCTGTAACATCTACTTCCATAGGACACACATTTTTACATTTACCGCATGAAACACATTTGCTTTTATCACATTTAATTCGGAGCAGCGAAAAATAACTCATAGGTTTTAAGAATATAGTGATAGGACATATGTATTTGCAAAATGCACGATTATCCTTAAAGACAAAAGCCAATATTATCCCAACTACATAGTATATGGCATTTCCAATGATAAACGCCCAAAACATAATCCTCTCAATGTTACCGATATGAGCAAGAAATAGTGCCGAAACAAATATAAGAGAAATTGCAAATGTTATATACCTTATCCACCCAATCTTTTCCCGTGGTGTTTTGGAAACTTTATACGGAAGAAAATCAAGCACCATTGCCGTCCAGCAGGCATACCCACACCAACCTCTGCCAAAAAGCAATGGTCCAAAAATTTTTGCCACCGCATAATGAATTGTTGCGGCTTCAAATACCCCTGTAAAAAGATAATACCAAAATCCCTCAATCTGCATATTTTCACCGCAAATAAAGCCCAAATACACCAACATATAAAGTCCGACTAAAAGCTGTGCAACTCTGCGGGCATATTTGTATTTTTTGATATAAAGAAATATCCCGAAAAAAATTGATATTCCAATATAGCTAAAATTAAAAAGGTAAAATATATTGTCCTGTGTCAGCCATAATGTTACTGCAACAGTCATAAATATTCCCAATACACCAAGCGGTAGAAAATACTTTTTCATTTTATTCCTCCAATCCACAAACTGAAATTTTGCGGCCTATATATTTGCATTTATCTCTTTAAGAATTGCTAGGTCTATCCGTAACCACATGATATACTTTCATAACAATACCTCTCTTACAAACCCCGATTTTTCGCTCTCTCAACTCCCCGGCAAGCGGAAGTTTTATCATGGTTATTTCTTGGTAATAACTGCAATAGCGCAAGGCATTTTACCCTCAACAATAGAATATTTCACATCTTTATATCCTGCTTTTTCAAAAAACTGCTGATATGTTTTGTATGTAAACTGACGTTTAAATCCTGCTCCCGCTTTTTCTACTGCTTTCACAAATATACTCGGTTTGCCATTATTTTCTTTATTTACATAGGTTGGAATGATGATCTGTCCGCCGAACCTACATACTCTCTCCAATTCCTTTAATGCCCTGTAGGGTTCATCCACTAAATGAATTACATTTCCCGCCACAACTTTATCAAATGTATTGCTTTCATAGTTTAATTGCATTATATCGTTCTGGGCATACTCTATATTCGTTGATTCCTTGCACTTCTTCCTCGCCTGTTTTAACATTTCCGCCGAAAAATCTGTTGCAATTAACGTCTGACACTTTTTGGCTATATGTTTACTGAGCATACCTGTCCCACAAGCACATTCAAGTACATAATCATTCTGTGACATCAGCTTTGCCACTTCAATACAGAGTTTTTTGTTGACTTTACCATTATATATATTTTCAAAAAGATCATATACTCGTGCTGCTCTATCCCAAAACATCAATATCCACCTCCAGCATATCCCGATTTGTCACTTTGTTATTCAGTTATGTGCTTTTTGCTCCAAATCCTTTAATAACTGTTACCTGTAAATCCTTTGCGTCAATCAAACTTTCCTGTCTGCACTTCGGGCAGTAGAGAGGAAAGTTTTTTAATTCTGTATCTTCCCGTATCTGTAATCTTGTTTTATTTCCGCAGACAGGGCAGCGTATCCATTCACTACTCACCATAAAAATCCTCATTCTATTTCCTTTTATTTTTCTGCTCCAGTTCCGCACCATAACGGACAACCATAGAAAGTAAAATCAGGCAGATGCCAAGCGTAATACTGCCTGCATCATCAAACCTGTTCCATTCTGCCAGACCGATATTTTCGTAGATGCCGTCTATCACTGACATAGATATAATAGATATTGCAATCTCTATAATTCCAAGCTGCTTTATCCTATCTGCACCTGCGTTTGTAAACGGCGTACCCTCTTTCAACTCCGCTGTAAAATAGCGATAGGCAAATGCCGTGAGGATGCCGCCAGACAGCAAAGAGATTGCCGCAGCAGCTAAAATCCCTACAAGCTGCCCTTTGCTCATTTCAGCCGTAACCGACAGGAAATTGAGAAACTGGTTTTCCATATTTAACACATCTGATGCCACAAGAGTTGCCCCGATGGACGCTAAAACCACTCCTACAATGGCAAATATCAGAATAATTTTTGAGAGTATCTGCAACACCCTCATGCCTTTTTGGATTTTCTCTAAATTGCTCATTCTTTACTTTTCCTTTCTTCGCTATTATTCTTTTCCAAAGGCTTTTCAGCAGTCTTATTCCTTACAAGCACGGCAATCGGCGTGATTACCAGATACAGAACGGTCAAAATCACAAAGAACCCTATATCCGCATCCAAAAACACATAAACGATATTAAAGCCAAAGTGCAGCAATACCGAATAGAGCAGGTTATTATGCCGTTCCAGAAAAATGTTCATCAGCACCGTAATGGATGTAATCACAACGATATTGGAAATGACATAGGGAATTGCCCTCCAGTCAGTAAACTCCGAGTCCACCACCCAAAGCAAAGTATGCCAGAAGCACCATACCAAGCCCTGGCAGACAGAGGATTTCAAAAAGCCATACTTTTTATGAAATTCCTCCCGCATAAAGCCACGCCATCCTAATTCCTCCCCTGTCGGTCCCGAAGTCAGGGAGAGGAAGATACTAAGCGGCAATGCTGTCGTTCCCAGATTGATGTAGGACAGCATTGGCTTTCCCGTCATAATGGAATAGAGAAACAACGACAACACGCTGATGCCAAAAGTAAAGGCAAAGGAGAGCAGCAACGGAAGCAGCTTTACTTTCCCAGAAAAGCACCGCTTCACAAAAGCCGTCCTTGTTTCATATGGTCTGAAATACCTCCATCCAATCAAAAGCAGATAGGTCGGCGACCATGCGATAAGGTTTCGGACAACCCACATGATGACAGGCGGCGCATGAAAGACAAGGCTTGCCGAGCCTGCTACAAAAATAATAAGCATCCAGACCAGAATATAGGAGCTGATGATATATTTCTTCAGATAATTTGTTTTCATTCCATTAGCTCCTTTCCCTGTCCGTGCTAATGACAAGCTCGCTCTTGATACCGTTCAGTTCAATGATATTCTCCGCATCGGGCGTGTCGAAGCGTTCCGTCTGCCGTCCGTCTTTCTCATAAGAGATACTTGTTCCAATCCCTTTTGTAACGGCAGTAAAAACAGTGTCCTCTGGAACATGGATTTTTGAGGTTGCCGATACTTGGTTGATTGCAATCTCCCCATTCAAAGAACGGCATACAATCTCCATATCCAGATTGCAGTTTACCTCTACTGTACCAGAAACATCCGCCAAAGCGATATACGGCGTCTTTACATCAAGCTCTATGCTGTCGCATTCCAGAGAACGGATTTCCACCGTCTCCGCATTGACCGCACATTCGATTTTCCCGACATAGGGTGATGGGATTTGGACGAAGATACTGACCGCTTCCTTTGCCGTCGTTTCGGATACGCCATTTTTTCGGTTTACATCCACATCAATCCTTTTTCGGATGTCGTCAATCTTGACCTTGAAATCATTCTGGAGCGTGGAGAAGGTATTGGATGCCAGACGGACACGGATTTTCTCGCCTTCGTAGCCTGACAACTGGAATTGCTTTGCTCCGCCAAACTTCATATCATAGCGTTTCGGCTCGTCAATATCGTACTCCGTGATACTCTCATAAAGATAATCCGTCGGTTTTTTCGCCCCTCTTTCATTAGAGAGCAGCTCGTCAATGGAAATGTCAAACAGGGCGGAGATTGCCATGATATTTTCAATGTCAGGAATACCCGCATCCGTTTCCCACTTCGTAACCGCCTGTCTGGACACGCTGAGCTTCTCTGCCAACTGTTCCTGCGACATTCCTGCCTGCTTGCGGATGGATTTTAATTTCTCTGCAAATGTCATGTTCGTGACCTCCTTATTTTGATATGCCCAGTATAGGAAAGCGTATTTTGCATTACAAGCAAGCAGGATTTACATTTCAGTTTTTTCTGCTACTTTGCGTGGCATTTCCCCTTTTGCTATGACTTTGGTCTTCTTCTCTAAAAATACAGTTTATTTATAGACCGTCTGCCTGTCGGTAACGGATTGAAAAGTAAAGGAACAAATCTGTTCCCTTATCTTTCCTTCCTATAATTTAATCAAACTCCATAATTATCGGAAAACATCATTTCTGTCCAAATAACGGACGGATAATTTCCTCCATACTTCCTTGCTCCATATTTAGAAGCCGCTCCAAATTATAAATAAATGCTGTCATCTTCTTTTTCTTTTCTTCCTCGCTATATTCCATGAGGTCATCAAATGCTGTATAGGAATATAAAAAAGTCATTTCAGCAACTTCTTCTGGATAATCCGTCTGGCATATCCCCTGCGAAATTCCCTCCGTAATCAATGTCGCAATAAGCGGTGTGACTTCGAACAATAATTTTTCTTGTATTTTCTGGTGCATAAGGGCATTTTGCGGTTTATGTACCTGTTCCAATATCTCATGACCAAAGCTGCCGTCACTTATATTAAGAGCAAGCATCATCATCGTAAAACTGATATGTACCCAGGATTCTGGACACATTAAAAATTGAATTAGGTGCACATGGATGCCTCTCTGAATTTTGCGGGAGGCATCCATTTTGTTTTCGCTTGGATTCTTTCGTTGTTGTAGTAATTTATGTAGGTGTCAACAGCCTTAGCAAACGTTTCAAAAGAGGAATACTCTTTTTCATGCCCGTAGAACATCTCGTTTTTCATCCGTCCAAAGAAGGTCTCCATGATGCAATTGTCGTAACAGTTACCCTTCCTTGACATGGATTGAATGATTTTGTGATCTTTAAGTGCCTGCCTGAAGTACACGTGCTGGTACTGCCACCCTTGATCAGAGTGAAAGATCAGG
>NZ_JNJN01000068.1 GCF_000701665.1 Agathobaculum desmolans ATCC 43058
AAACAAGCTCACCGTTCCCGAAAAAGGAAACGGCGAGCATAACCGCACTATATTTTATTTATTTCTCCGGTCTACCTTGACAGGGGCGGATCAAGTGCCTGACTTTTTGTTTATGCAAGTGCGGCCGCAGGCACTTCGACCTGCTCATAAACGATGTTGATGATCGACAGCACGACCATTGCAGTCGCGCGGCAGATATGTACCAAATCATCGTTGATGCCGTGGCGGCGGCCTGCCGCGCGGTAAGCATCATGCATCGAGCCGATGCGGCTGATCAGCCCGTCCACCGATACCGGCGGGATGATGGGGCTGGCCCATTCCTCAAAGCGGGCTTCGGTCATCCGCCGGCGGATGACGAGCGCAACGCGCTTTTCGTACACATAGTGCGCCAGCAGATTGCGTTCATAGATATCATCGTTATGCGGATAGGTGAAAAAGTCGGTCATAAAGTGGCAGATCTCGCCCAGATCGACCGACAGCTCGCTGCCGTTGACCGGCCCGATCGTGTATCGGTCGGTAAAGGTGCGGATCTTATCCATCACTTCCTCCATCATAATGGATGGATTATGGCGCTTGCTCAAATAGGTACCGGTCAGGTCAGGTTTCAGGTTGCCATATACAAAAGCACTT
Organism: Agathobaculum desmolans ATCC 43058; assembly: GCF_000701665.1. Taxonomy (GTDB): domain Bacteria; phylum Bacillota; class Clostridia; order Oscillospirales; family Butyricicoccaceae; genus Agathobaculum; species Agathobaculum desmolans. The sequence goes on from NZ_JNJN01000068.1 coordinate 631, forward strand.
CGGTCAAAAGTCACGCCGCAGGTCTGCTCGACATAATCCAGCAGCAGGTGCGCAACACGGATATGGGATACGGAATCCATCAGCAATCCTCCATACGGGATACGGTGTTCTTAACAGCTTCTTAACGGGGGCACGGTAAACGCATTAACCCCAAATCAAAGACAGTATATCACAGTCGTGCGGTTTTGTCTTGTGTTTTTTTCAAATTGTAACGGAAATAACACAATTTCTTTTGCTTATCCCGATTTTACACGGAGAAATTTGCAATATTTTGGTTATCTTGCCCGATATGCCTCGTTTTTGAAACGGATTTTGCCCTCCAGCGCCTGCCGCAAACGGGCGCACATGGCCTCACGGTCGCGGTTAAGGGTGCCGGCCAGATTGACATAGTTGCTGGCGTGGTTGGCGCGGAACACGCTGCCCTCTGCATCGATATGCTCGAGCAGCACCAGTGTTTCCTGCGCGATCTCGACCGGGTTCATCAGATAAAAGCGCCCTTCCTGCCAGTCGCGCATCAGCGGGGTGGGCAGCTCAAACAGCAGGGTCAGCAGGCCGATATACTCGGGCTTCATGCGGGAAAGCGCCTCGGCGGTCTTGACCGCGTGCTCCTCGCTCAGCTCGAGCGAGCCGAGGCCCGCGATCGCCGTGACCGACAGCTTCATGCCCGCCTGCTTGACCATCAGGCCGGCGTGTACGATTTCATCCGCAGTTTCGCCCTTGTTGACACGGCGCAGTACCTCGTCCGAGCCGGACTCCACACCCAGATAGATCATATCCAGACCCAGCTCGTGCAGCAGGTTCAGATCTTCCTGCTTTTTGACCAGGATGGAAGCCGGTGAACCATAGCTTGTAACCCGTTCACATTCGGGGAATACCTGCCGGATATAGCGCAGGATCTCCGCCATATGCTCAGGGCGGCACATCAGGGCGTCGCCGTCCGCCAGAAAGATGCGGCCGACATGGCGGTACATCCGACGCGCCTCGTCAAAATCGCGCTTCACATCCTCCAGCTTGCGCACACGGAACTGCTTTTCCTTGTACATATCGCAGAAGGTGCATTTATTGTGGCTGCATCCGATCGTGACCTGCACGATCAGGCTGTATGCTTCGGAAGGCGGCCGGAATACACGGCCTTCGTAATCGATCATGGCATTATGCTCCTTTTCTGTTTTGATGGCCCGCCCCCGGCGGACTGGGATAAAAAAGGCGGGCGGAGAAGGCTTCCTCCGCCCGCGTCTGTTCATTCTTCGGTTGGTGCTTCGGGTTCGGCGGCAGGAATTGGCTCCACCTCGTCCTCGTCGTCCTCCTCGGGGATTTCCTCGTCGAACGTATCCTGATAGGAGGCGTCCGCTGCGGCGCATTCCTCGGCACAGGCACAGGTGCCGCAGTCCGGGTCCTCGCGCATCATCTGCTCAAGCTCATCCATCGCCTTGAGTTCTGCCTCGTGGTAAACTTCTTCCTCGCGCTTTTTCTGCAATAGGATCAGCGCAGCGGTTGCGCCTGCCGCGCAGGCCAGACTGGTCAGCAGCAGCGCTGCTTTTACCTTTGTCGAATTTTTCACGGTATCCACTTCCTCTCAAAGTGATGCGGAATCTTTTCTTTACTTTATCATACAGGAGCGGCAAAGTCAATGCCGGCAAGGCTCATTTGCCCAGTTCATATGCGCGCGCGATACATTTATCGCTCGCTTCCGCCAGCATGCCATACAAATCGCGCGCTTCCAGCACGCGCATAGCTTCGATCGTTGCGCCGCCGGGCGAGCAGACCGCGTCGATCAGCTCTGCGGGGGTTTTATCGCGCCGCAGGAGCATTTTGGCAGAACCGATCATGGTCTGGCAGAACAGGGTGAGCGCATCCTCCTCGGAAATCCCGTGCTGCACCGCGCTTTTTACCATGGCATCGGCAAAGGCATACAGGTATGCCGGGGCGGAGCCGGCATAGGGGATGACCTCGTTGAGCATATCCTCCTGCTCGAATACAACGGTCACGCCCATGGTGTCGAACAGCGCGCGCACGGCGTTCAGCTGTTCCGTGGTTGCCGCATTGTTTTTAACAAGCTGGGTCGCGCCCTCCCCCAGCATCAGGGGCGTATTGGGCATTACGCGGATGATCGGCGTATCCGCGCCGAGCGCCTGCTCCATGCGCGCAAAGGTCACGCCTGCGGCGATGGAGACCAGAAGCGGCTTTTCTCCCGGGCAGACGGCCAGAACCGGCAGAATCTCCGCAAAATTCTGCGGCTTTACGCTGAGCAGTACGGTATCGCACGCGGTATACAGCGCGGCATAATCATCGGTTACGGCATAGCCCTGCCGCCGGTGCGCCTCCCGCTTTTCCTCGCTGCGGTTGAACAGCAGCGCCTGTTCGGGCGGGAACAAGCCGGCGCGCACCGCGCCCTCCACAATCGCCATTCCCATATTGCCTGCGCCAAGCACGCCGAAACGATAGTTTTTTTCCATAATACGCGCTCCTTTATTGTTAGAATCCGGTAAAATTATTATAACACAGGTTGTCAAACAAGTCCCCTTTTTGCGGAACGCGCCTGCATCAGGCAAAAACGGTGTTTTTCGGCCGGAAGGATTGCTTTTTCCCCTGCAAATAGCTTGTGAAAAAACATGACATGTGATACAATACTTTTATTATTTTCCGGCGGCGCCGTTTTTCCGGTCGGAAGGATGTTCCGCGCCGCCCCCGTTCGGAGGCGAAACGCGTGGGACGTCTATTGCCGCATATCGGGCTGCGGACGGTTAAAACCGGGCTTGCAGTTGTACTGGCGCTGTTTCTGGCCGATCTGCGTGCTTCTCCCCTGCCGATTTTTGCGGCCATCGGCGCGATCGTTGCCATGAACCGCACAGTGGGGGATGCGTTTGAATCCTGCCGCACGCAGTTTTTCGGCATCCTGCTGGGCGCAGGCTTCGGGGCGCTGTTCGTTAACCTGTTCGAAGGGCTGCGGTATGTGGGGATCGGTCTGGGTATGATGGCGCTGATCCTGCTCTGCGTGTCGCTGCGGCTGCGCTTTGCCGTGCCGCTGGCGTGCATTGTGTTTTCCGCCGTCTGCCTTTCCCCTGCGGATCAGGCGCTGTATTACGGTGTTAACCGCCTGCTGGATACCTCGATCGGTTTGGCAACGGCGCTGGCTGTCAACATTGCGCTCAAGCCGTATAACAACTACGGGCAGATCGTCCGCCTGCTGCGTCATTTCCGGCAGGCTGTTCCCGCCTATGTGGAGGAACGCGTGCTGCACGGCCGCTATCCCGATCTTTCCCCGCTGGAACAGCAGCTGCACCGCATTGCGGAGGAACTGGCGCTGTTTGAAAAACAGTATGTTCTGCGCCCGCAGGGGCGTACCGAGCAGGCCGTTTTTCTGCGCGGATGTGAACAGCTTGCCCGGTCGGTGTATCAGGAGCTGGCTGCCCTTTGCGCAATGGATGAGCGGGGCTGCCTGTCGCCGGAAAATGCAGCGCGGCTTGCCGTGCTCGGCCTGACCGCCCCGGAGGGGATGGCCGTTCCGCCGCGGAGGGACGCGGATGTGGTGGGCAACTACCATCTGGACAATCTGCTGCGCGCCTGCACATTTCTGGATGAATTTGATGCGGCACAGCAGCCTGCGGCGGGGCAAGAGAAATAAAAGTTACACAAGGGAGTTATGAACACAACATGGAACAGAAATCAAGAAGCAGCTTTTCCGGCCGCGTCGGCTTTGTGCTGGCGGCGGCGGGATCTGCGGTCGGTCTGGGCAACCTGTGGCGGTTCCCCTATCTGGCTGCACAGTATGGCGGCGGCATCTTCCTGCTGGTTTACCTGATTTTGGTCGTCACGTTCGGCTTTGCGCTGATGGTCACCGAGATCGCGATCGGCCGTAAGACCCGCCTTTCCTGCATCGGCGCATACAAGGCGCTGGATAAGCGGTTTGGCTTCCTCGGCTGGATCGCCACCCTTGTACCGGTCATCATTACGCCGTATTACTGCGTGATCGGCGGCTGGGTTATGAAGTACCTGTTCACCTTCGTGACCGGACAGGGCATGACCGCAGCCGACAACGGCGGTTTCTTTGACAGCTTTATCGGCTTTGACGCCGGATCGCTCACCGCCACGATGCTGGACTTCAGCGGCCCGACCCCGTGGTTCCTGCTGTTTGTGCTGGCAACAACGGTCGTCGTTATTTTCGGCGTGGAAAAGGGTATCGAGCGGGCCAGCCGCTTCATGATGCCGATCCTTGCGGTGCTGGCTATTTTCGTTGCCATTTATTCGCTGACCATCCCGGGTGCGATGGCAGGCCTGAAGTATTACCTGCTGCCCGATTTTTCACAGTTCTCGCTTTCCACCGTGCTGGGTGCGCTCGGCCAGATGTTCTACTCGATGTCGCTGGCAATGGGCATTATGATCACCTACGGCTCTTACATGAAGAAGGAAAACCTGCTCGAGCATTCGGTCACGCAGATCGAAGTGTTCGATACGCTGTTTGCCTTTGTTGCAGGTTTAATGATCATTCCGGCGGTGGTTGCCTTTAACGGCGGCGATCCCTCCCAGATCAACAGCGGCCCGGGCCTGATGTTCGTTACCCTGCCGATGGTGTTTGAATCCATGCACTTCGGTGAGATCATCGGCGCGGTATTCTTCCTGCTGGTGCTGTTTGCGGCGCTCACCTCGTCCATCTCACTGATGGAGACCATCGTTTCGGTCGTAATGGATAAGACCCACATGAAGCGCAAGCCCGCCACGCTTGTGGTTATGGTCATTATCCTGCTGGTCGGCATCCCGTCCTGTCTGGGTTACGGTCCGTGGGCCGCAATCGAGATCATCGGCATGCAGTTCCTCGATTTCTTTGACTTTATCTCCAACTCGGTGCTGATGCCGATCGTTGCGGTGCTCACCTGTATCCTGGTCGGCCATGTGATCGGCACCAAGGTGATCGCGGACGAGGTCAAGGAAGGCGCGGGCGCATTCCACCGCGAAAAGATGTACCATGTGATGATCCGCTGGATCGCACCGGTGCTGCTGGTCACCATTCTGGTGTCCGAGCTGCTCACCAAGGTATTCCACCTGTTCTCGATTTAACAGCATAACAAAGCGCTTCCGTCCGATGGACGGAAGCGCTTTGTTCTTTTTCTGTTCGCAAACAGAGATACGTATAGAAACTGCTATACCGGATACGGATGAAAAACTGCATGACAGCGGGACGATATGTTTTTTACAGAACAAAACGTGGGGCGTTTGTTTTGGTATTTCCCCGTCCATGCGGAAATTTTTCCTGACAAACCGCGCCCGGTCTGCTATAATAGGGAAAAAACCGAAATGGGAGATCATATGAAACACGTAACGATTTACACGGACGGCGCCTGCTCCGGCAATCCCGGTCCGGGCGGCTGGGGGGCGGTGCTGCAATACGGCGCACATGAAAAGGAGCTTTCCGGTTCGGAGCCATCCACAACCAACAACCGCATGGAGCTGCTCGGCGTCATCACCGCGCTGGAAATGCTGCGGGAGCCGTGTCAGGTCGATCTGTATTCGGACAGCAAATATGTCGTCGATGGTATCACAAAGGGCTGGGCCAAGGGCTGGCGCGCCCGCGGGTGGGTGAAGAGCGACAAAAAACCGGCAAAAAATCCAGAGCTGTGGGGACGGCTTCTCGATTTACTGGATAAACACAGCGTACAGTTCCATTGGGTCAAGGGCCATGCGGATAATCCGTATAACAACCGCTGTGATGAGCTGGCAGTGGCCGCATACCGGCAGTATAAGTAAGGAGGCGGAGCATGGAACGGTTACGGCATGTGCGTACCGGCACATTGGTTTTTTATTATGTATTTACCGTGCTTGCGTCGGCCAAATGTCTGCTGCGGGAAGGTACGGTTTATAATCTGCTGCTGGCGGCGGCCGCGTTTGCGCTGCCCGCTGTGCCCTTTCTGCTGTATCGCCTGTGCCGCCTGCGCCCGGTTTATCTGCTGGAGATCGTGTTCGATTGGTTCGTTTTGGCGGCGGTGCCCTTTGCCAGCCTGTTCGGCGGGTATGATCTGGTGCCGTACTGGGATAAAATTCTGCATTTTCTGTCAGGTTTCCTGTTTGCCGTGTTGGGTACGGCAGTGTATTTCACCAAAAAGCCCGGTCATGCGCTCGAACGGGCGGATGCGTTCAACGCCTCGCTTTACACATGGATGTTCGCCATGATGAGCGCCGTGCTGTGGGAGATTTGGGAATACCTTGTTTCCTTCTCCGGGGCGGATCCGCAGCAGGTGGCTGCGACCGGTGTAGGCGACACCATGCAGGATATGATCGTGTGCACGGTCGGTGGGCTGATTACTGCGCTTTCCTGCTGGAAATACCTGCGCGGGCAGGGCGAAAACCGACATACCGGTCTGATGATGCGCTTGTTTGAAGCCTATTACAACGAAAATATCGGGCGATCCTGAGACTGTCGAAAAACTTTGTTTTTCCGACAATCTGTGTTTGGACGGCGCCAAACACGGACGAGAAAAAGTTCCTGTGCAGAAACTTTTTCTCTTTCAAAGTATAAAAGCTGAGGTACACGCCCCCAGCTTTTATGCATTTGCAAAGCAAATGCTGTTTTATGCGCGCCATCCACGGATGGGTGCGGCACTGTGAAACAATACAAGCGAAAACCGCTTTTTGTGCCTATGCTTGCGCAAAAGAGAGAAAAACCGAAAAAACATTACTTTTTTGTCCAATCACGGCGGGAATTTGCTATAATAAGAACATATCAGCCAATCGGTTCATTTCACACGGGAGGGTAAAATGGAGAACGAAAAAAAGAAAAGCACTTTTTCGGACCGTATGACTTTACGGACAAGCTGCCGCTGGGTCAGGCAATCCCGCTGGGGCTGCAGCATGTGCTGGCGATGTTCGTCGGCAATCTGACCCCCATTCTGCTCATTACGAGCGCGTGCGCCGCGATGAGCGATGCCGAGCAGTTTGCGGCGCTTCAGGTATCGCTTTTGCAGAACGCGATGCTGATCGCGGGTATCGTCACCCTGCTCCAGCTGTTTGCGATCGGTCCGGTCGGCGGTAAGGTGCCGATCATCATGGGTACCAGCTCGGGCTTTATCGGCGTGTTCCAGAGCGTGGCGCAGCTGATGGGCGGCGGTATTCTGGCCTACGGCGCGATGATGGGCGCGTCCATCATCGGCGGTCTGTTTGAGGGCGTTCTGGGCTTTTTCCTCAAGCCGCTGCGCCGCTTTTTCCCTGCGGTCGTCACCGGCACGGTCGTGCTGTCCATCGGCCTGTCGCTGATCGGCGTCGGCGTCGGCTCGTTCGGCGGCGGCAGCAATGCGCCAGACTACGGCTCGCTGGAAAACCTGCTGATCGCCCTGTCCGTGCTGGTCGTTATCCTGATCTTTAAGCACTGCACCAAGGGTATTCTGAGCTTTTCGTGCATCCTGCTCGGCATTATTTTCGGCTATATCGTGTGCGCCGTGCTGCCGCTGTTCCTTTCCACTACCGGCATCACTCCCGAGGGTGTGGAGTATACCAAGGCATGGGTGCTGAACTGGGATAAGGTAGCGCAGGCGAGCTGGTTTGCCGTGCCCGAGATCATGCCCGTGCCGATCGTATTCGATATGCGTGCGATCGCGCCGGTGCTGATCATGTTCATCGTAACCGCGGTGGAGACCGTGGGCGACATTTCAGGCGTGATGGAGGGCGGCATGGGCCGTGAGGCAACCGATAAGGAGCTTTCCGGCGGCATCATCTGCGATGGTCTCGGTTCTTCCTTTGCGGCACTGTTCGGCGTGCTGCCCAACACCTCGTTCAGCCAAAATGTCGGTCTGGTTACGATGACCAAGGTGGTCAACCGGTTTGCACTGGCATGCGGCGCCGTGTTCCTTATCCTGTGCGGCCTGCTGCCCAAGCTGGCGGCACTCGTATCCATCATGCCGCAGTGCGTGCTTGGCGGTGCGGCGGTTATGATGTTCGCCTCGATCGTGATGAGCGGTATCCAGCTTATTACGCGCGAGCCGCTTACCACCCGCAGCATGACCATCGTATCGGTCGCGCTCGGTCTGGGCTACGGCCTGGGCGCAAATACTGCGGTGCTGGCCGGCCTGCCGCAGGGGATCCAGTTGATCTTCGGCGGCTCGGGTATCGTACCGGCGGCACTGGTCGCAATTCTGCTCAATATCCTGCTGCCCAAGGAAAAACAGGAAACTGCCTGATGCCCTTGCCGCAGCAGTGCATATCATAGGATAGTTGCAGTGAAAATGGAAAAAAGTCAGGACATGTGATATGATCCTCCTAAAGTAGACCATGGAAAAAACCAAAATCTACTTTAGGAGGATTTTTTATGGGCAAAATAAAATTCACTCCAGAGAAGAAAATAGAAATCATAGAAGCGTATAAGTCGGGTAAGGTTGCCTATTCTCAATTACAAGATGTTTATGGAATGAATCGTGACGAGATATATAGATGGATATCCAAGTACGAAGCGAACGGTATTGAAGCCTTTGTAAGTGGAAACAGAAGGTATTCCAAGGAATTTAAGATTCATTGCATTGAAGAGTATCTTAGCGGAATTGGCAGTGTGGATG
>NZ_JNJN01000069.1 GCF_000701665.1 Agathobaculum desmolans ATCC 43058
CCATTGATACAATAGTCTATCTTGAATACCGGCCTCGATTGCCACTGACACACAGGATTTCCCGGACATTACTTGGGATACTAGTTCTAGCCGTTCTTCTGGTGTCCAGTTCCTATTGAAATTTTTGTGTTTCAGTGCTTCTGGACCGCGGCTATCCTCTGTTCTTACCCATAGTCTCACTTTATCTCGAAAGGATTTATCGCTAATACCTTCTGGCGTTTCTGGCCATTTTCCTTCTCGATACATTTCTACACATTTCCTTTTATACTCATATGTGTACCGCATAATAATACCCCCTCTACTGGGTGTCCAGTAAAGGGGGTACATATCATTCCTCCCTTTTACCCTTTGGACTGATTTAGGCTTACCTAACAACTCATTCGTCGAAATACACAGAAAAAGCTCCACCCTTAAACAGGTGGAGCTTTTATCTAGGCTATGTTAGGCATATATGTTGCCCCCAAAAAGGGTACATATCAACTCGCTGATAATACAGGTTCAGTACACGCCTTTATTTGTGATATTTATCATTTTGCAGGATTTTGTATTACTCAACATTGTTAAAAACCTCAATTCCGAGGAGTTTAACAATTGTTCCTTCGATATACTCCTGTTCGGAGCCTACAGGAGCCAATCTATGAACATCTTCGACCCTATACAAAATTGCATTATATACAACCGTTCCACCGTCTTTTAATCGCATGGGAATTGGTATCAGAAGAATGATTGCCAACAAAATAGAAACGCCTATAATTGCTTTTCCTTTCATGTGGATTGCCTCCTTCAAATTATATTTCTATAATAGACGCATAAAATAGCTAAATGTTCCCGTTTTTGTATCATATAATATTTTCATGCTTCTTTCAATGTTTGAAAACAAGGTATTTTCGCAAAATCGATGGAGTTAGAATCCGTCAGTTCAAAAGTAAAAGGGAGGAGCTGTTCCCCCTCTTGCGTGCGGGAGGGGGCTGTATTATAATGTAGAATAGATTTTTGTATGAGGGAGTATGGTATGAAGCGTTTGATTGCAGCAGTGATGCTGCTGTTGGGGCTGTCCGGGTGCGCGTCGCAGCCTGCGGCCTATACCAATGATTTTTTTGCAATGGATACCTTTATGTCGGTCACGCTGTACGGCAGCACGCCGGACGGCAGACCGGCAGATGACGGCACGCTGTCCGACATGGCGGAATCGATCAGCCGGACGGTGAACCGGCTGGACGCTGCACTTTCCCGTACACAGACCGCGGGCGATCTGTACCGCTTAAACCACGCAGACGGTGCAGTGACCGAAGTCAGTGCAGAAACCTATGAAGCGGTTCGGCAGGCGGTGGCTTACGCGGAGCAGACCGGCGGCGCGTTCGATCCTACTATGGCGCCGGTGACCGATCTGTGGCAGATCGGCACCGATCAGGCACGGGTCCCCGCGCAGGCTGAACTGGATGAAGCACTGACCCACGTGGGTTATCAAAACGTGAAGCTGCTGGGCGAAAACCGGATACAGCTGCTGAACGGTGCGCAGATTGATCTGGGCGGCATCGGCAAGGGCTTTGCGGGAGACGCGGTTTGTGCGCTGCTGCAGGGGGAAAACGGCGCGGCTTCGTGGCAGGCGCTGGCTGCATTGGGCGGCAATATCGTGCTGTACGGCGGTAATCCTGCCCGAAAGGATGGCAGCTGGGTGATTGGCGTGGCGGATCCGGATCAAACGGCGGATTCGCTTGTTACACTGGCGCGGGCGGACGGGTCGGTCGTCACATCAGGTGACTATGAGCGTTTTTTTGAGCAGGATGGTAAACGATACCATCATATTTTTGATCCTGCAACCGGGTACCCGGCGGATACCGGCTTGCGCAGTGTGACAGTGATCGATGAAAGCTCAACGCGGGCAGATGCCATGACCACCGCCTTGTTTGTGATGGGGCTGGAAAAGGGGATGGCGTTCTGCCGGGAACAGGGCATTGCGGCAGTGTTCATCACGGCGGATAAACAGGTGGTGTGCAGCCCGGCTGTGTCGGATATGGCGGTTTTCTCCTTTGAAGGGGAGGATAAAGGATATACCTATGCGCAGTAAAATGAAAGCGGGCGATCTGGTCATCATCGCTGCGGTGCTGCTGTTGGCGGCGGTAATCGCTGCGGTGTTGGCGGTACCGCAGCGCGGCGGACGGCTGTATGCCGAGGTGTGGCAGCAGGAAACACTGGTCGAGCGGGTTGAGCTGACCGCAGGAACCGACCGCGTGATCGATCTGGAGGGGCACAACGTGATTGTGCTTGAGGGGCGGACCGCACGGATCGCCCGTGCGGACTGTAAGGATCAGGTGTGTGTACGTACCGGCACGCTGACCCGTGCGGGGCAGGTGGCGGTCTGCCTGCCCAACCGGGTGGTACTCAAACTGGTGGGGGATGACAGCGGAATTGATGCGGTTGCGGTGTAGCGGAAGGAACAGGATATGGCAAAGGTGAAAAAAGTGACGCTGTGCGGTTTGCTGACGGCGCTGGCTGTGGTGCTTTCGCTGGCAGAACGGCTGTTTCCGCTGGATGCAGTGGTGCCGGTGCCCGGTGTGAAGCTTGGGCTGGCAAATGTGGTTACGCTGTTTGCGCTGACGCGGCTGTCTGCGCGGGAGGCAGGGATCGTACTGCTTTGCCGGGTAACGCTGTCCTCGCTGCTGATGGGCAGTGTGACGGCGTTCTTGTTTTCACTTTTGGGCGGCTTGCTGGCACTGGCTGTTATGTGGCTGCTGCTGCGGGTTGAGGGGCGCTTTTGCTCGCTCCTTGGGGTAAGCGTGGCAGGTGCGGCGGCACATAATATCGGACAGGTGCTGGCGGCGGCGGTTTGGATGCAGACCGGTGCGGTGACGGCATATCTGCCGTTTTTGCTGGTGATGAGCGTGCCGCTCGGCTTGGTGACCGGGCTGACAGCGGCGGTTGTGCTGGGGCACATGAAAAAAATTGAATTTCACGTATAAATCAGGATGCGTCCTCCTATACTATCAGCAAATACGCAAGGAGGAAATGCAATGAAAAAGCTTATCGCTTTATGGACCGTTCTGGCGCTGCTGGCCGGCTGCGGCTGTTCCCGCGCACCGGAGGCGCAGAAGGATCCGAATGAAACGGACGGAAACGGTACGACCGAGCAGCAGGATGGCAGTCTGCAGAACGGCAGCGGCACTACGCAGACACCCGGATCGGTGGGGGATGCCGTGCAGGACGGTATGGATGACGTAGGCGAGGCGGTCGGAGAGGCCGGCAGCGCAGTGGAAGACGGTGCTAAGGATATTGGTGACGCGATCACCGGGGAGGAAAACCAGACGGATAATGGAACTGCGGGAGACAGCGCGGATACGAACACCGGTGCGGCGGCACAAAACCCGTAAGATAACAGGCGGTAACCAATGCAGGCGGCATGGCTTTTGAGCTGTGCCGCCTTGGTTTTGCCGGAAAATGCGGTGCGATTCCTGTGTGATTGGTGCGCTTTTCGCCTTGCACGGTGCGTGCGGTTGTGATAAAATAATTCTATCATGGGTCAAAATGCCCAACAGGAAGTTGGAGTGAAGAAAATGGATCACAAGTATTTGGCGGAGCTGCTGTTTCCGCATATCAATACCACGCCTGAGGAAATTGAGGCGCGCTATCCAAAACGCGAATTGCCTGAAGGCGCCAAGGTCACCCGCATGGGACCGAGCCCGACAGGCTTTATGCATCTGGGCAATCTGTACGGCGCGCTGGTGGATGAACGGCTGGCGCATCAGTCGGGCGGCGTGTTTTATCTGCGCATCGAGGATACCGACCACAAGCGCGAAGTGGAGGGCGGCGTGCAGATGATCCTCGACGCTTTTCGGTCGTTCGGCCTGCCGTTCGACGAGGGCGCAACGCTTGAGGGGGACAACGGCGTATACGGCCCCTACCGGCAGAGCCTGCGCGCGGAGATCTATCAGACATTTGTCAAGAGTCTGGTTGAGCGCGGCATGGCGTATCCCTGCTTCTGCACGGAGGAAGAGCTGGCTGCCGCACACCAGCAGCAGGAGGCGAATAAGGAGAATTTCGGCTATTACGGAAAGTACGCGGTGTGGCGCGACCGGCCGATGGAGGAGATCGAGGCAGAGCTGAAAAAGGGCACGCCCTATGTGGTCCGCTTCCGTTCGGAGGGCAGCATTGAAAACAAGATCCGGCATGAGGATCTGGTCAAGGGCAAGATGGAGGTCACGGAGAATGATCAGGATGTGGTCATCCTCAAGTCGGATGGCATCCCGACCTATCATTTTGCGCATGTGGTGGATGATCACCTGATGGGGACGACGGTCGTTGTCCGCGGGGAGGAGTGGCTTGCCACCCTGCCTGTGCATTTGCAGCTGTTCCGCGCGATGGGGTGGAAGGCGCCCAAGTATGCGCACACCGCCCAGCTGATGAAGATCGATCCGGAGACCGGCGGCAAGCGCAAGCTGTCCAAGCGCAAGGACCCCGAGCTGGCGCTGACCTTCTATGCCAAGGAAGGGTATCCGGTGCCGGCGGTGCTGGAATACCTGATGACGCTTTTGAACTCCAACTTTGAGGAGTGGCGGCGCGCCAACCCCGACCTGCCGATGAATGATTTCCCGTTCAGCACCAAAAAGATGAGCGGTTCAGGCGCGCTGTTCGATATTGAAAAGCTGCGCGATGTATCCAAAAATGTGATCTCGCGGATGTCCGCCGATACGGTTTACGATTACATTGCCGCATGGAGCGCGGAAAACGATCCGGTATTCCACACGCTGCTGACCCGTGATCCTGCGATGAGCCGCGCGTATCTGGCGATCGGCCGCGGCGGCAAAAAGCCGCGTAAGGATCTGGCGCTCTGGTCGGATGCCAAGGGCTATATGGATTTTATGTTTGACGAGCTGTTCCGGCCGGATTATACCATGCCCGAGCGGGTCTCTGCGGCCGATGCTAAGGCGATTCTGGCTGACTTTGCCGGCGTTTTTGACGAAAATGATACGCCGGACGGCTTCTTCGAGAAGATGAAGCAGATTTCTGCCGCGCACGGCTATGCGGTGGATACCAAGGCCTATAAGGCAGCGCCTGAGCAGTATAAGGGCGCGGTGGGCGATGTATCCATGGTGATTCGCGTAGCGGTTGCCGGCCGGCAGAATGCACCTGATTTGCAGACGGTCATGGGTATTATGGGCCGTGAAAAGGTGCTGGAGCGACTGGAAAAATGCGCAAATGCGCTTTAATTGAAACCTTTTGGGGGAAAGATAACGCTATGATGGAAAACGTAAACAACTTTCTGACCGAGATCATCGATGAGGATATCGCGGCAGGTCTGAGCGAAAAGATCCATACCCGCTTTCCGCCTGAGCCGAACGGCTATCTGCACATCGGCTCGGCCAAGGCGATCTTCATCAACTGGTCGATTGCGAAAAAATACAACGGCCTGTTCAACCTGCGCTACGATGATACCAATCCGGTCAAGGAGGATACCGAGTATGTAGACTCCATCTGGGAGGATATCAAGTGGCTGACCGGCGAGGAGCCGACCGGCGGCGTATACTACGGTTCGGATTATTTTGAGACCTGCTACGAATGTGCTGTGCAGCTCATCCGCGATGGGAAGGCGTATGTAGACGATCTGACGCAGGATGAAATGCGTGCTTACCGCGGCACGCTGACCGTGCCGGGTAAGGAAAGCCCGTGCCGCAGCCGCTCGGTGGAGGAAAACCTGCAGCTCTTTCAGGAGATGCGCGACGGCAAGTTCGCAGATGGCGCCAAAACGCTGCGCGCCAAGATCGACATGGCAAGCCCGAATATGAACCTGCGCGATCCGGCGATCTACCGCATTGTGCGGGCGCATCACCACCGGCAGGGGGATACTTGGTGCATCTATCCGCTGTATGACTTTGCTCATCCGATTCAGGATGCGATCGAGGGTATCACGCACTCGATGTGTTCGATCGAATTTGAAAACCACCGTCCGCTGTATGAGTGGGTCGTGGACAACTGCCCGCTGCCGCATCATCCCAAGCAGCGTGAGTTTGCCCGCCTGAACATGACGCACACGGTTATGAGCAAGCGTTATCTGCGTCAGCTTGTGTTTGAGCATCATGTGGAGGGATGGGACGATCCGCGTATGCCCACGCTGTGCGCACTGCGCCGCCGCGGTTATACGCCGAGCGCTATTCTGGACTTTGTGCAGCGTGCGGGCGTGGCCAAGGCGGATTCGCTGGTCGATATCAAGCTGCTCGAGCATTGCATCCGCGAGGAGCTGAACGAGACCGCGCTGCGCCGCATGGCGGTGACCGAGCCGGTCAAGCTGGTCATTACCAACTATCCGGCGGACAAGTGCGAGGAATTTGAGGTGCCGAACAACCCGCGCAGCGAAGCGGCGGGTACGCGCAAGGTGCCGTTCACGCGCGAGCTGTATATCGAAAAGAGCGACTTTGCCGAGGCGCCGCCTCCGAAGTTCCAGCGCCTCAAGCCGGATGGAGAAGTCCGCCTGATGGGGGCGTATATCGTAAAATGCAACGAGATCATCAAGGATGAGAACGGCGAGATCGCGGAGATCCGCTGCACGGCCGATCTGGAGACCGGCAACGGGATGCCGGCAGACGGCCGCAAGGTCAAGGGCACGATCCACTGGGTATCGGCGGCGCATGCGGTCGATGCGGATCTGTATCTGTATGATAATCTGCTGACCATTGAAAATGCGAATGATCTGCCCGAAGGTAAGGATTATTTGGATTATCTCAATCCGGAATCGCTGAAAAAGCTGACCGGCTGCAAGCTGGAGCCGTCGCTGGCGGAAGCCAAGGAGGGCGAACGCTTCCAGTTTGTCCGCATGGGATACTATGTTAAGGATCGGGAGCCGGGACGGTTTAACCGGATCGTCACCCTGAAGGACAGCTTTGCCAAGACGTTGCAAAAGTAATTGACATAAAAACCACCCCCAGGGCAGATGCTCATAAAACAGTATCACAACAAACTGGAATGGGGTAGCTGCCATATACAGGGTGCAAAGCAAAACGGGCATATCGTCTAAACGGCGGTATGCCCGTTTTATTATGAAGCAGAACGACTTTGCGGCGAGGTGAGTACAAACGCGCTTATCATGCCTGCCCGAGATAAGGAGCTTGGCGGAGAAAATGAGCGATGTGTGGGAATGGCAGCACCGCATCCATTGTAACTGCGAGGAAGAGATCATAATCCTCTAAATGCTGCCTCTGCCAAGCCCTGATGTGACCGTCAATACCCGAAAGGGTATATTCGTCAGCTATATCCCAGCCGAAATCGCCGGATGAAAACAATAAAAAGACGAGTGTAATTATAGGACTTGGAAAAATCCAGTCGTACCAATGGTTTTTAGCGCAACAAGCAAGAGGTTTTTATCTAAAAAATTATTTTTTGAGAATTACGCCGCCCAACGGGACTACGGGCGGCGTTTTCATATATCACAACAAGAAAGGAGGGGTGCTCCCCAACAGGCCAGCCATCGGGCAAGCTTTTTCTATTTCACAACGAAGCCTGCAAATAAGAAGTCAAGCCCCGAACAGGACTTGACGAAAGAAAACTTTGTAGGCGGCAGGTAGAAAACAAGTGCAACACAAAAAGGCCGCCGCAAACACGCCGACCGGAAAGAGTCAATTACAGTTGATTAGTCCGCGTGCTGCAGGCCGGTGGAATCCATATCTACAAGCGGCAGACCATCCAGAGTAGAGAAGTAGGTCATCACCTTGCCGTAGTAACGGCGCAGGAACTTGTTGGCACCAGCCGTCATGTAAACGTAGTACGGCTTACCCTCGGCACGCTTCTTGTCCAAGAACAGGAACACAGGCTCGT
>NZ_JNJN01000070.1 GCF_000701665.1 Agathobaculum desmolans ATCC 43058
CAAGTATATCGCAAAAATTCATACACTATTCATCATTTTTACGCATATTACCGCGCCCGCATATTCTTTGGTACAACGCTTAGCGGTTTGGTATGCAGGAAAATTATTTCCCAATAACCAGCACGGTAATTTGCCCGCAACCGCTTATCCAGCAGAAAATTTCTCACTGCTAGTTCTGCACGCGTTTTAGGATCACTTATCAAGTGCGCATATCCACCATCGGTAGAAGCGTTGATTCCTATCTGGCTGATTAACCATCTTCCATTTTCTCCCCGATTAAATAATTCCTGCATCTGATGCCGTGCCTGCTCTTCTGTGAAATCTACCGAATATGGGCTCTGCAGCACAGTCTCCCACAGCATCACCTTTTTGTTTTTGCCGTAATAATCCTTGTAGCTGATTTCCTTTTCTGCAGACGATACCACCACATAACCTGTATGCTCTTTTTTAGGCCGCAGCCGTCGATCCGCATTTGCACGTTCCCGCGAGATCCGGAGAAGGTTCTCATTCAGACTACGTTGATAAGCACTCTCGCTTCTCTCCGCATCCAGTTTCTGCTCCACCTGCTGGATCTTCTCTTTCGCGAACTTCTCAGCTGCAGCCGTCCGGTACTCCAGCTCCTGCTCCGACATCCGGATTTTTTCTCTTGCTTCACCCTCAGCAAATCGTTTCTCTTGCTCTGCCTTTGCTTTTTCCTGTAGGAGACGCATATATTCCTCTTTGGTCAGGAGGACATGCGTACACTCCGGGTTATTATGATCCCCGGGTATATCTGCAAATCCACCAAACAGCCGTTCTTTTACAAATCTGGGCATTATTTTCCCACTTTCTTATAGACCACGAATATAATTATCCGCTACAACGCTGATCCGGTTATGTCCAAGAGCTTTACTGCAGACCAGCATAGCGGCCTTGTCCAGCTTCTTTCCTGCTTCGTCCTTCCTGCAGGTATAAACCTCACTCTGGTATCTCCGGCCGGTTCCCCGATGTACACGGTCATACGGGATATCCTGTATTGGCCGCGCATGAGCTTTATATATCGCTGTCGCATATTCCGCCCTGTACCCGTGAATATCGGCATTTGTATTCACATACTGCCAAACCTTCTCTTCTGCAGGCGTGTCCATGATCCGCCTTATGATCTGCCCTGCAAATTGGCCGATAATCGGGCTAAGACGATTTCTTCCGCCTTTTCCGTTCCGTACATGGGTAAAGTATTCTTCGTCAAACAGGCATGTGTCCTGCAGCATCTCAAGCCGCTTATCAACCGCTGCAGATCTCTCGCCAACCGGCAGCGCATTGATCCTGACGATCTCAGCCTTGATCTGCGCCTTGGTCATCAGGTCTTTCCCTCGCAGCTCCATCAGCTCGCTGCGACGTAGCCCTGTCCCCTTGCAGAACTTAACCAGCTCGTCATTATTCTCTTCCGAAAAATGGCGATCCCGCACACGGTCACCGCGGCTCCGCTTAATATCCGCACGATTCCGTTTCGGCGGCTTAAAATACCCGTCATCGTCTGGCTGGATGCCGTAGAGCTTACTCAGAGCCTTTGCTTCGGTCTGGATCGTCCATGCGGAAAGCTCCTGATCGGTGCGCAGCTGCAGCCACTCATTCACATATTTTTTCGCGCTTTTCAGCGTTGTGCATTCCGGATGGGCTTCCTTGATGTATTTCAAAAAATATTTCGTGTGTTTCCAATATGTCTGATAAGTATTGAAAGAATAGATCTTCTCCCTGTCCGTGCCGTTGGCCACGGCTTCCTTCTTGCTCTCCCCAATGGCCAACATCCCGTTCAGTCGGTCGTAAGCCTGTTGGTGGAGATCCTTGTAGTATGATTTGTTTTTTCTGCCCATGAGATCTACTCCTGATGCAGTGATGTTAAAGCTAAGCCGCTTCCTGCCGGATCATACAGATCCCGTACATTCAGCAAAGGTACACTTTTTAACGTCTTATGTGTGACGGAATTGGGATTTCCCCCTACACTTTTTATCTTGCTTATGTGTGCAGCCCTATTGATTATCCGACGATCTACGGCAGTTAGGGTTCTGTCGGCATCCTTTTGGAGTGATGCAGCTCCCCGGCACTTTTACAGTATGTCCGGCTACATTCAACGGGTTACCAGTCCTACAACGATACATTTCACACCTGCACTTTCACAAGGGTTACTCCTGCAGGATCGTGATGCACTTTCCAATTCACAAAGGTTACTGCGGCAGCCATGCATCACCGGGTGTATCAAAACCCGAAGTGGCTCTGATAAAGGTTAATATTTCTGTTCTTATAGAATAACATGACCGCGCAGAACCGTCAATATAAACACGTTACCATACATATAACGGTTTACCCGTTCACACCTTTGCAAACGGGTAAACCGTTATCCTGTCATTCGTAAAACTGCTCCATTTTCCCAGTAAATCAGGATCCCTTTGAAACTTCAAAGGGATCCTGATTTATATGTGACCTATGTCAAAAAATCTACCTATTCTACCGTATCTGTATACCCCGAGGAAATGAAAAACGAATCAATAACTGTTACGCCATCACTTGCATAAACCGGAATATCATGATCATGTGGAACATAATCAGGTATATTATGCGGAAGATCAGATGTTTTAATATATCCTTCTGTCCCATTTTTTCCGATAGCAGAGATCATATCTACATCTTCATTCAAATACTTTACAACCATTGCCTCACCATAAGTTCCTCCATCTGCATTGGTATGTATCTGTTTTTCTTCAGTAGTTAAATCTACACCGCCATTAGCCCGAACTGCCATATAATAATCTACGCTCTCCAGTTCAAGGGTTTTCATTGCCCCATCACTTCCCTTATACCACGTAGTGCCATGAGCGGTATACGTTCCTTGTCCACTTGCTTTGCCTGTAGTTGCAGTAATACCCGTGCTCAACGCACCATTTTCTACCGGTCCACCATAAGAGGCTAATGCAATACCGCGGTAAAGTTCCGCATAAGCTTTCACATATTTTGCTGGCACCTTTGTACTATCTGTAGTCAGAATTGTCGCTGTAGAAGATACCATTCCATTTGATGCAGTTATACCAGTTCTTCCATGATATTTAATATTATTCATACCGGTTACAGTCGATGTCCAAGGAGAATAATCACTTACTGCATAAGCAAATACAACACAAAACATACCACATAATGCTACTGATCCTACGCACTTCCAAAAATTATTTTTCATCTTCATATGGCGTTTGTCCTCCCTACGCAATATAGTGCAACCAATTCCTACACATTATAGCTAATAGCAATAGATCCACTGGCAACATTATCACTTGGACTTACTTGAATTAAGAAAAGACCTGTATCTCCTACAGCAATAGTCGTAGAACTTCCTGATGAAAAAGATGATACAGATACAGGTGCCCAGTAACCATTTCTGCGTACACTACAGCTTACCTCCATACGTGCACTCGGATTGTTCCACGAACCTTCAACCCTTATCTTCTCACCATATACCATTTCCTTATCACTTGATAAAGTATAGTATTGATCTGCTGCCCAATTTTGAATTGAAAATGTTTCTTTTGCCCTCGTAATCATAATTGGATTATCAGGAGAAACAACAATAGAACCATCATCTGGCTCTATTGCGCCCGGCTCTACAATAATAGAACCTTGTTCATCCATATACTCTATTTTTTGTGGTGCAAGCGGAATAGATTTACTCACGTCTGTGTATAGTGCAGATGCAGACAATGTGAAGCTAAACAAAACAGAAATAGTCAAAATTCCTGCTATAATACTTTTTTTCATAATCGCTCACCTCGTTCAGTAATTTACAAATCCACTAACAGAGACACTCCCCGACGAATTATTGCGAACAGCAAAAAGATAATTTCCTCGCTTATCTACCTTAATCGTTTTATCAAATGTCCCGTTACTACCTCGTAAGTAATGAAAAATACCGTCAGGATCAACCAATCCAAAATCAACGCTGGCCGAAAAAGGTGAATAGGTAGCCTTAATCGTCACTGTTTCACTTGCTTCCAACGGAAAACTCTTATCAGCTTTCAACGTTGACTTAGCCGGTACAGTCATATTAAATGACCCCGAAGCTCTTTCCATTTCCATCTCTATCACTTGCTCAGTCAAAACACCCTGCTTAATCTCCGCAGCACTGGCCGAGCCACCAACCGATCCGGCAAGCATCACCCCCACTAAGAAACAGCTAAGTACCTTTCCAACTTTCACTAGCTACCACACACCTTTCAGAGCGGCCTACCAACTTACCGAAAAGTCTCCAGAAAAAGTAACCGGCTCTTCTTCTGTTTCCATTTCAGTAATTGGAGTTTCATTGTTGTTTTTATTTTGATATGCGATCGCAATACCTACAAATAATAACACTGCAATTACTATAATAAATGATAACATCCATATTCGTACATATTTCTTACGTTTTTTAGCTGTTTTCTCACTTGAATTATCATCCGTATGTATCGTATCCGACATTTCTGCAGCGTCTGACAGCAGATAATCTATTGACACTCCATATAACTCACTTAAAACTCTCAGGTTATCAGTGGTAGGAACGGCTATCCCCACTTCCCACCTTGATATGGCCTGACGCGATATATGCAAGATTTCGGATAACTCAAGCTGAGATAGATTTTTCCCTTTCCGCAATGCTACTAATTTTTCTTCCAGCGTCATCTATTACACCCCTACCCTAATCCTAAGCATGAGAAAAGTAAACCACTTCGGCTTTACATTTTAGCAATTCGTAATTGCTTCCCTCTATTTTTTTGTGTAAATTCACCTATCAAACAATTTACTGAACCAACCTCGCCTTGCTGACGGCTCCTCTTCGGCCTTAGCGGAATCTCCGGCATCCTCTGAGAGCTGGTGCTGGATCGTCCCCGCATGAAGTGCCTGGGCTGCAGCCGCCGACTGCTGAGCCGCTGCCAGGGCATCCGACAGACGATCTATTATCTGCGCTTGCTGGGCGATCTGCTGATCCTTGACCTGCAGCTGCTCCTGCAGCACAGTTACCGTGGTTTGCAAAACGGAAACTAAATCGGAAACTTCATGGTTTTCGGTTCGCGAACTGGTTTCCGTTTGGTTCGCGAACTGGTTTCCGTTTTCGGTTTGCGATTTTCCCGAAAATGCCCGTATTATCTGCGCTTCCTGCGATTCGTCAATCGCGAACTGGTTTCCGTTTTTTCGCAAACCAGATTGCAAACCAAGGTTTGCGATTTGTTTTCGTACCGCCGTTTTGGATACCCCTAATTCTTCCGCAATTTGACGGATTGATTTTGTAGCCATAAACAAAAAATTCCCTTCCTCAGCATAATTCTATCATACAGTTTTCAAAGGAAAATGTAAATGAAAACCAGCTAACGCTGGTGTGGGGGGAAGAGGAACGAGAACCAGCCGCCCGCGTCTTTCCTCTTCCCCCCAGCACGGATGATGGACAGCTTGCAAGCAACCTGCCCACAACCGTGCTCCCCCTATCACCATTCTCACGGCGGCGCTCCAAAGAAAAAAGAGAAAAACGAAAATCTTTCTTGACAAGAAGCACCGTCAGGTGCAAGATGATGGGAACGGTTCAGATCTTCGGAGGGCAGAGTAAGTCCGGCGAACCGGACCTTACCACACCGATCATGGGAATCGGACGAGTCCCCATCAGTTGGCTGCCCCGTAATTCAACCAGCGTGGCCTGTACCGCGTTTTATCGCACGGCTCATGCCCGCCTGCATCGTGATCCTGCAGGCCGCTGGAGGTGTCGCACTCACGATCCTCCGCTTAGCATCTTATTTCCGTTCGGTGCTGTCAGCCGAACTGACGTCGATCGGCAACGCTGGGGCAGCTTAGCACCGATCTCCGGAACGATTTTCTGCGTCGGCTCGTCCACACCTGCGTGTTACGGATGCGCAGCTTCCCCCGGGCGACCGGAAAAAGGCCGCACTGAACCAAGCCCTTCGCTACTGTTTTTTGAAAAACAAATTTGGGGCTTGTCCTCTCGATATTCACTTTAGACTATGTAAAAACCACATATTTGCGGGTTTTACCTAAATAAGCACAAAAATGCCGACCGATTTTCTACAATCGGTCGGCATAAAATCCGCTGCAACGCTTGACAAACCGCTTTCATACGAGCTATAATATCTGTACGAAAACGATTTTTCACTGCGAAGGCTCCGATCCGCTAAATCGGTTCTCTTCTAAGGAAGGTTGGCGTCCGCTAAACGCTTAGCCTTCGTGTTGAAAAGTCGTTTTTTCTTTTGTTGTTGTGGATAGTATAAAACACTTGAGCGGAAATTGCAAGAAAAATCCACAGGATACGGCATTTATTTTTTTGATCGTCCACAAAAGGTAGGTTTTATAGACACTTCATCATGTTAAAGAGAACCGGAACTTTAAGAGTAAAGTTCCGGTTCTTTTTTGACCATGATCTACTTTTCATGGTGATTCGCTTTCGGTACTTTTCAGATAGGTCTGTGACATTAACCCTCGATTTTGACATACCTTTGAAAATCATTAAACCAAGATGCCGTCAGGGTTTGTACCTTGTAAAGCGGCTGATCTATGGCAATTTGTACCCCCCTGTTAGATAGGGGGGGCTTATGGATCTGGGCGCGGCTCACGCCGCGCCCGCAGCAGGCTCCGGCTCGCCTGCTGCGTCCCGATCGGAACGGATGGGATTGTATTATAACAGGCCGAAGATCTTTTTGCAACGCCCCTGTCAATAAATTTCTTTATAGACATCCCGCCTATGGCCTACTGACAACGCAAGGATCACCAGTTCATTATCATTTATCTGACAGATGAGCCGATAGTCTCCTATCCGATACCGCCATTGGCCACTTCTGTTTGCAGTTAAACCTTTTCCGTGCTGGCGTGGATCTTCGCATCCGACAAGGTTTTTACCGATCCAAGAATAAATCATCTGTCGGGTATACTTATCCATCTTTTTAAGTTCTTTTGTTGCGCGTTCAGAATACTTTACCTGATACCCAGTCATAGCCCGAGCATTTCCCCCACTTCCTCATGAGAATATGTTTTGGGGTCTTTCAGATATTCTCTATAGGCTTCATTTGCAATAGCAATATCATACTCATCTTCAATTTTTTCAAACAGAGCACGCTTAAATGCTTCACCAACAGACATAGAGTGGAGTTTTGCATAGCTTTCAGCCAAATGCTTTTCTTCATCAGACAATCTAATCGAAAATGCCATATTATCATCTCCCTTGTAGTATATTGTACTATGTTTCTTTGATATTGTCAAACACTGAGTTATACAAAACTGTGGTTTTGGTAAACTCATTTTGCTGTCAAGTGCGAAATTCCTGCATTTTCAGCCATTTTAAGCGATTTCCCATTTTTTCTTTCATGATCTCAACCGCAAGATATTGTGTTTTGAATCATTTTTACTTTCCGCTGCTGATCTCTTATTTTCTTCCTTTTTCAGCTTTTCGCGTCAATGCTTGTTGCCCTATCGCCTTTATGATATACTGAATAAGCTACCACCCCCAGACCGGTAGAGAAAGGGGGTGTAACCTCTTGGATTTAATCACATCATTTTTTCTTTCTATTATGGCGGGTGTTGTTTGCCACCTCATCTGCAAATGGTTGGATAGGAAGAAGTAACCGGTAGCCAGCCTTGGGTATAAGCCACCCACCCACAACGGAATAGAAAACCCCCGGAGGTCGCAACTCCGGGGGTTTTTGCGTGCCCTCTTGGACACTCACATCATTTTTGCCTAATGATATTATAACTTATATCAACGGCTATTGCAAGTATATCGCAAAAATTCATACACTATTCATC
>NZ_JNJN01000071.1 GCF_000701665.1 Agathobaculum desmolans ATCC 43058
ATGGTGGATCCGAAGCATACCGGGAAGTCGGCTGTTATGGCCCGTTGGTCAAGCGGTTAAGACGGCGGCCTCTCACGCCGCAAACGGGGGTTCGATTCCCCCACGGGTCACCAAAAAAGGTTGACAGACGGTGGAAGGTATGATATAACAGAAGAGCGGCACAGAGATGTGCAGTTCAGATAGTGCGTGTTAATGGTGACGAGGGTACACCTGTTCCCATCCCGAACACAGTAGTTAAGCTCGTTTACGGTGACAATACTTGGCTGGCGACGGCCCGGGAAGATAACGCAGCGCGCACACGGACGGCAGCAACTTCGGTTGCTGCCGTTTTTGCTTTATTCAAGGGGGTATGGATTCTTGTATCAGTTTGTATTGTTTGATCTAGACGGTACGTTGACCGATCCGCGGGAAGGAATTACAAAATCTGTGCAGTATGCGCTGGATAAAATGGGGATTCATGAGGCCGATCTGACGGCACTGGAGCATTTTATCGGTCCGCCGCTGTATGATGAATTCTCTCGATGCTATGGATTCTCGGATGCACAGGCGAAAGCCGCGGTGGAGGCTTATCGGGAACGGTTCAGTGTGGTGGGCTGGAAGGAAAATATCCTGTTTGAAGAGGTGCCGGATTTGTTGCGTCAGCTTAAGCAGGCAGGGCGGCAGATCGCCATTGCTTCTTCCAAGCCAACTGTGTTTGTCGAAAAAATCCTGCATTTGTTTGGGATATATGATTATTTTGATGCTGTTTCAGGTGCGTCGCTGGATGGAAAAATCGGTACAAAAGCACAGGTTGTGTCGCAGGCCCTGCGCATGCTGCATGCCGTACCAGATCAGTCTGTTTTGGTGGGTGATCGGTTCCACGATGTGGATGGTGCAAGGGAAAACGGGATTCCCTGTATTGGTGTAACGTTTGGTTTCGGTGGACGGGATGAACTGTTGCGGGCAGGTGCAGCCAGCATTGCGGACTCTGTACAATCTCTTTTATCGCTGCTTTTACAACCAGATTAACAGTATTTGGAGATAATGTGGTTTTTTTTGATTTGCAGCTGTGTAAAGCGGGGCGCTGTCTCTTTACCACGCTGTTTAACTGTGGTAGAATAGCACTATGCAAATTCTTGACTGAGGTTGTCATTGTGTTTGGCAGCGCATCGGATGTTTTGGTGCGGACGTGATATGACTATCGTATCGAGTGAATGAGCCGATCCGATAAAGAAGCGGTGCAACGGGAGGGAGTTATATGATCAAATATCAAATGCCTGTGTTGGCTGTGCGCGATCCGGAGGTATCTAAGCGGTTCTACCATGATCTGTTTGGGCAGGAGGTTGCGCTGGATCTTGGAAGGAATATTACTTTTACGGGCGGCTTTGCGATTCAGCAGGATTTTGATTGGTTGGTCGGTATTCCGAAAAGCACAATTCTGCACCAGTCCAACAATATGGAGCTTTATTTTGAGGTGGATGATTTTGACGCGTTTATGGATCGTCTGCATGGTTTTTTGGATGTGGAGCTGGTGCATCCGCCGCGGATGTGTGAATGGCAGCAACGGGTGGTACGCCTGTATGATCCGGACTGGCATATGATCGAGGTAGGCGAATCCATGACCGTGATCGCGCAGCGGCTGCTGCGGGAGGGCAACAGTGTGGAGCAGACAGCACAGCTGATTCAGCATCCGGCTGCATTTGTTGAGCAGTGCAGAAAGGATATGGAGTAACGATGTTTGCGTATCAACCGTCGTTTGTGCGACGTGGCGCGGTGTCGATCGCGTATTATGACATCGGGCAGGGAAAACCGCTTGTGCTGCTGCACGGAAACGGGGAAGACAGCTCTTACTGGACAGGCCAGATCGCGGAATTTACTCGTTTTTACCGTGTGATCGCAGTTGACAGCCGCGGTCACGGTGCATCGGGCTGCGGCAGTGATGGACTTTCCTTTGCGCTGATGGCTGAGGATCTGAAAGCGGTTTTGGATGCGTGCGGTATTCAAAAAACGCATATGCTGGGATTTTCGGATGGTGGGAATTTAGCGATCAAGTTTGCGCTTACCTATCCGGCATATGTGGATCGTTTGATCCTGAACGGGGCAAATGTGGAAATGTTCAGCGGGGTGAAGCCGCAAACCCAGATTCCGATGCTGGCGAAATATGGTGCCCTGTCCGTTTTGCGGCATTTCAGCAAAACAGCGGCCCGCCGGTGTGACGTGATGGGACTGATGGTACATCCCTACGGTGTGCGAATGGAAGATCTGGAACGGCTTACCATGCCCACTATGATCATCGTGGGTGAACACGATTTGATCCGGGAAAAGCAGACACGTGCGATGGCGGCGCATATTCCGGATTGCAGGGTGGAAGTATTCCGGGACGGTGACCATTTTGTTGCCGCCAAGCAGCCGTCGCGTTTCAATCGGACGGTTATCGAATTTTTGTTAGGAAGAAGTTAACGGTTATGCAGTTTATCAAGGCGGGAGAGCCCGCAGAAAGCAATATTTTCAATCAGTTGGACGAGAAAAAGAAAAAACTTCTGGCAAGCGGTATGGATGTGATCAATCTTTCGATCGGCACACCGGATTTTCAGCCGGACAAGCACGTGATGGAGGCGGTCAGCCGCGCAGCGCTTGATCCGGAACAGTATAAGTATTCCCTGACCGAGACCCGTGCTCTTTTGGATGCGGTGCAGGGCTGGTACCGTCGGCGTTATGATGTGGAGCTTGCGGATGAGGAGATCATGGCGGTGTGCGGTTCGCAGGAGGGGATCGCTCATGTCGGGTTTGCCTTTGCCGGACCGAATGATTTGATTCTGGTGCCCGATCCGGGGTATCCGATCTTCTCATTTGGTCCGCTGATGACCGGTGCAACTGTCGGACTGTATCCGCTGCGGGAGGAAAACCACTGGCAGCTCGATTTTGCGGACATTCCGGAGGATGTGGCAGAGCGCGCAAAGGCGATCGTCGTGTCGTATCCGAATAATCCGACAACAGCAGTTGCGGATCGGGCGTTTTATGAGCGGTTGGTCACGTTTGCGCGTGAGCATAATATCATCGTACTGCATGACAATGCGTATTCGGATTTGATGCTCAACGAAAAGGAGGGGTTGTCTTTCCTGTCGATTCCGGGCGCCAAGGAGGTCGGGATCGAGTTTAATTCGCTTTCCAAAACCTATAACCTAACCGGGATGCGGGTATCCTTTGCACTGGGCAACCGCGAGGTGATCGCGCGTTTCCGCGCTTTTCGTTCGCAGATCGATTACGGCATGTTTTATCCGGTGCAGGCGGGCGCGGTTGCAGCGCTGACCGGACCGCAGGACATTGTGGCGCGTAACCGCGCGGGTTATATGGTGCGGCGGGATGCGCTGTGCGGTGGTCTGCGTTCGATTGGTTGGGAAGTGCCTGATGCACAGGGGACGATGTTCGTGTGGGCGAAGATCCCGGCACGGTTTGCATCTTCGGTGGAATTTGTTATGGAGCTGATGGAACGGACGGGTGTGATCTGTGTACCGGGCAGTGCGTTTGGTGCGCAGGGTGAGGGCTACGTGCGCTTTGCGCTGGTCGTTCCACCGGAACGGATGCAGGAAGCGGTACGCCGGATCGGCGAAAGCGGCATCATAAAGGAGTGAGGATGCGATGACGATCGATCACATGGCGCTGTATACGCAGGATCTGGAGCGGATGCGCCTCTTTTATGAAACGTATTTTGACGGGAAGGCCAACACCATGTATCAAAATCCCAAAACCGGGCTGCAAACATATTTTATCTCCTTTGCAGAGGGGGCGCGTCTGGAACTCATGACCCGCCCTGCGATGGAGGCTTGCGAGCGTTCCCGCTTGTGGACGGGGTGGGCGCATCTGGCATTTAAGGCCGGTACGCGGGAGAACGTGGATGCTCTGACTGAGCGCCTGCGGACGGATGGATATGAAGTGACCGGTGATCCGCGTGTGACAGGGGACGGATATTATGAGAGCTGTGTCCTCGACCCGGACGGCAACATGATCGAGATTACCGCATAACAGAAGAGAGAAGGGAAAGCAGGACCGGCTTCGCTTGCTGTGAGAGGACGGATGCTTTCCTTTTTTCAAACAGAAAGGAGCAGACATGAAGCTGATTTCTTGGAATGTAAACGGGCTGCGCGCCTGTGTGGGCAAGGGCTTTTTTGAATTCCTGCAAGCGGAACAGCCGGACATGATGTGCCTGCAGGAAACCAAGCTCCAGCCGGAGCAGGCACCTGCGGTTGAGGGCTACCGGGAATATTGGAATTCCGCGGAGAAAAAGGGATATTCCGGTGTGGCGCTGTTTTCCAAAACCGAGCCGAAAAGTGTAGCTTATGGTTTGGGTATCGAGGAGCACGACCATGAGGGCCGTGTCATTACCGCGGATTACGGTGCGTTTTATCTGGTCACGGTGTATACGCCGAATGCGCAGGACGGTCTGAAGCGGCTGGATTACCGCATGCGATGGGATGATGATTTTCGTACCTATCTGCAAAAGCTGGATGCGGAAAAGCCGGTCATCGTGTGCGGCGATATGAATGTGGCACATCGGGAAATTGATCTGAAAAACCCGAAAACCAACCGGAGGAACGCCGGTTTTACCGATGAGGAGCGAGAAAAAATGACCGCACTGCAGGATGCGGGCTTTACCGACACCTTCCGTTATTTTTATCCGGAGCTGGAGGGGGCGTATTCTTGGTGGAGCTATCGCTTCAAGGCGCGTGAAAAGAACGCGGGCTGGCGCATCGACTACTTTTTGGTGTCGGATCGGTTTGTGGATCAGGTCAAGGATGCACGGATATTAAGTGATGTATACGGCTCGGACCATTGTCCGGTGCTGATCGAGCTGAAGTAATGGGGACGGAACGGGAAAAGGAGTGGTTTCTGCCGGAGGCGCAGGACGATGCTTTCCTTGTGCCGTGGCCACCGGAAATGTGCGAGGCTGAGGAGACGCTGCCCGATCCATGGCTCCGGCCGGATGTGCCGGATGAAGAGGATCTGCCGCTGATGCCCTGTATGCCTGAGATGCCAGCACAGCCGTGCCCCTGCTGCGGGGCGGATCTGCCGGCCGATCCGTCGCCGGGCTATATTTGTCCAATGTGCTGGTGGGAAATCGATGATTTTACGCAGGATGAGGATGAACCGAGTGACCAGAACCACGGGCTGTCACTGGCAGAGGCGCGGATGAACTTCCGGGCGTTTGGCATTTGTGATCCGTGGCTGACCCGGCAGAACGAAAATGAAGAATGACCAGACGCTGCGGCATGTGTACAACGTGCCGCAGCTTTTTGCATATGGATCGTCCGCCCTGCATAGGATAAGCCGAAAGGGTGGATGGCTGTGAAAAAGATGATCTGCGCTGCGGTGCTGTGCGGTTTGCTGACGGTTCCGGCAGCGGCACTGCCGGAGATGGGAACGCTGTATGCCAAATCGGCCGCGCTGTATGCGGACAACGGGCAGGAGCTGTATACCTACCATGCTGATGAGCCGCTGCAGCCGGCTTCGGTGACCAAGATCATGACCATGCTGCTGGCGATGGAAGCATTGGAGCGCGGTGAAGTAACATTGGATACGCTGATTACAGGAAGCGAGTACGCCTGTTCGATGGGCGGCACCCAGATCTGGCTGGAGCCGGGGGAGCAGCTTACGCTGGATGAGATGCTCAAGGCGGTAGCGGTCGGTTCAGCAAACGATTGTGCGGTGGCAATTGCAGAACATCTGGCCGGGACTGAGGCTGCGTTTGTGGAGCGTATGAACACGCGCGCCGTCGAACTGGGCTGCACCAACACACAGTTCATCAATGCGAACGGGCTGGACGGCATTGGGCAGAAAACCATGACATCTGCGCGCGATATTGCGCTGATTTCATGTGAATTGCTGCGCCATCCCAAAATACTCGACTATACAGGAATTTGGATGGACAGTATCCGCGGCGGGAAATTCGCTCTGGCCAATACCAATAAAATGCTGAAGAGTTATCAGGGCTTGACCGGACTGAAAACCGGTTATATCCGCGAGGCGGGATTTTGCATTTCTGCCAGTGCCGAGCGGGAGGGACTGGGCTTAGTGGCCGTGGTGATGGCAGCGCCGACCAAGGAAAACCGCATGGCAGATGCAACGGCGCTGCTTAATTACGGGTTTGCCAATTTTACTTCATATACCCCGCCGGCGGATCTGCTGCAGCCGCTGCCGGTTACGCGCGGGCAGGCGGACACCGTACAGCCGGTTTTGCAGGACAGCAGAACCTTTGTAGTTGAAAAAGAAAAAGCGGCGCAGTTGGAAACACAGCTGGATCTGCCGGAGGCGGTGAAAGCGCCGGTTGCCAAAGGGCAGCCGCTCGGCCAACTGACCGTAACGAGCGGGAGTGAGATATTGCTGACAGTTCCGGTAGTAGCGGCGGAAGGCGTGGAGGCATTGGGGCTGAAAGATTTGTTCTTTTCGCTATGGGGCTGTCTGTTGGGGTGAGACAAAGAGTTGCATACAAAATGACGGAAAATTTACAAATCATGCTTGTGGTTTTGGGTAAACTATGGTACACTAAAAACAACCTCAAAGGTTAGGAGGAAATAAACTATGGTAAAACTCATCATTGGCGGTACCGGCTCTGGTAAGACCAAGGAATTGATCGACCAGGTCAACACCGCGGTAAAGGAAGAAAAAGGCAGTGTTGTATGCATTTCGCGCGGCAATAAGCTGACTTTTGATATCTCGCATGACGCTCGTTTGATCGATGCGGCTGATTATCCGATTAAGGATTACGCAAGCCTGCTCGGTTTCCTGTGCGGTATCCATGCCGGCAACTATGATATCACTCGTGTATTTATCGATGGCCTGTATAAGATCGCCGGCCTGAAGGATGTTGCCAAGGCAGAGGAGTTCCTGAATGCGCTGGATGCGTTCTCTGCGCAGCACAGCGTAAACTTCACTGTTTCGCTCAGCGAGGAGCCGTCCGCAGCAACGGAAGGCATGAAGCGTTTCCTGTAATTTTACATAGCATATGATGAAATGATAAAAAGCAGCGGGTTTTGAAGTGACCCCAAAAAGTTAGACAATATTTTCAAATAAATACTGTTCAAGCTACTGAAAGGGCTTGTTGTCTGTGTAAGACAGGCGGCAAGCCCTTTAATTTCGCCTTAATTCTTTTGTTATTGTAGTAATCTAAATATTCTATCAGTTCTTGCTTAAAGTGCTCCATGGAGTTAAATTCTTGCAGGTAGAGCAGCTCGCTTTTGAGCAGACCAAAAAAGTTCTCAATCACTGCATTGTCCAAGCAGTTACCTTTGCGGCTCATGCTCTGCCGGATACCCTTGTTTCTGAGCATTTGTTGGTATTGTTTATGCTGGTAATG
>NZ_JNJN01000072.1 GCF_000701665.1 Agathobaculum desmolans ATCC 43058
GCTTCAATACCGTTCGCTTCGTACTTGGATATCCATCTATATATCTCGTCACGATTCATTCCATAAACATCTTGTAATTGAGAATAGGCAACCTTACCCGACTTATACGCTTCTATGATTTCTATTTTCTTCTCTGGAGTGAATTTTATTTTGCCCATAAAAAATCCTCCTAAAGTAGATTTTGGTTTTTTCCATGGTCTACTTTAGGAGGATCATATCAATTTGCTCCGGGCTGAAAAAGGGGCAGGATCATGCAAGATAGGGGGCAGCGATGCGCTCGAGCGCTGCCGGGTCTGCGGCATACCACGCGGCAAAATCCTGACCGGACGCTGCAGCGGCCTGCCCCAGCTCGACCAGAAACGCCGGGATTTCGCCTTCCAGCATCGCGCCCAGCTCACGGCCCATCGCTTCCCGCCCCTGCGCCTGCTCGCCGCCGACCGGCGTATACACCCCCTCCGTCAGCGTGACCCGCTGCGCCGCACCGTCCCAGGTTACCTGAAATGCCGCCCGTGTATCGGCAAACGCCATCGCCAGATCACGCAGCTTAAAATAATTGCAGCCTGCTATGGTATAGGCAGCGGCCGATGACGAACGGCCATCTACGGTCAACCCGGCCGATGACGCGGCTGCGGTTTGGCGCAGCACCAGCTTTTCCGGGATCTGCTGCAAAACAGCCTGCACTGCTGAATCCACCCCGTTGAGATAATCGTCAAAGCGCTGCTCTGCTGCAAAGTCGGGAGGAAAGCTCTCGATCCCATAGGGGGAGGCGGCCTCATAGCTGCCTAAATCAATAAATTTATTGGAATACTGCCCTTGGATGCGTGAATGAGGCAGCGTAAATCCTGTGATCTGGCCGAAGTGATCCACACTGCCGCCCGTCGGTGCACCGACGATCGTCGCGCCAATATCCTTGAGCTGCACGGTATTGATCAGCGCGGACGAAAACGTATTCTCCCCCGCCAACGCATACACCGCACCGCCCTTTACCAGAAACTGCTGTGCCGCATACATCACGGGATACAGCACACCGTCTGAACCGCCGCCGTTATAGCGCAGATCGATCACAAATTTCTGATATGCGCCTGATTCCAGCTTTTCTGTGACCTGCGCAGCAAATGTATCCATCGGCAGGTCGGGATCCTCCCGGCAGGCATTATACTGCATATAAAGCGTGCCCTGCCCCAGATCGAGCAGCTTGTAAACCGTATTCCTATCCGGCTCGGTCGGCGGTACCGCCTTGCGCAGCTGCGCTTGGCTGACATAGCCCTGCTCGCCCAGCGCAGCATATTCCGCAGGCGACAGCACAGGATAGGACAGCTCGGTCTCCCTACCCTTGGCATCGCGCACCGTAACGGAGACTGTCTCCGCGTCCTTTTCCACCAGACCGTAGTGCTCCAAAATCTGCACAATATACATCATACTGCCGAGATCGCGGCGCAGGCGCGTTTCATTATCGTATGAGATCATCGGCGCGATCCGGTGCTGCACCTCCTCCATCGTGCAGCCGGCAATGGCAACGATTTGCTGACCGATATAGTCCCGATATTCTGCCGCTGTTCCGGCAAGCGTCCACCGGCCGTCGTACCACGCAGGCGCAAAGGGAAGCAGCTGCGGCTCCTTGAGCGTCTGCCCGATACCCAGCATGGTGTGCGAATCCCCGCCCAATGCGGTCAACTCGGACAGCGCGACTGCGAAATCAAAATCGTCCATCTGCGCCATGTTCCGCTCGATTTCCGCCTTTTTGTCCAGCACAGTCTGCTCGCTCACTTTGGTAAAAAAGTCCGGATGCTTTTCGGTCAGAATCTCCATCAGCCTATCCAGATCCTCCTGCCGTCCGCCCGCAGCATCCGCCGCGCCCGCAGCGGGCAGGCTGCCACACAGCATGGCAGCGCTCAGGCATCCGGCCAGCCAACGTTTCCACTTCATCTCCATCGTTCCTTTGTGTTGTTTCGATAATACAAATATACATCTTTCCGCATGCCTTGTCAACACCCAAATCATTTCAGCCGGTCAGGAAAATACCTTGCCCCGCAGCTCCAGATTATAAGCCAACAGTACCCGCAGACGCTTTTTCCCGCGCGTCAGATGGCGGGAAACCGCGGAAGGACTGATCCCCAGCTTGTATGCAATTTCTTTGCCGGAAAGCCCTTCCACCTCATTCATCCACAGCACCTCATACTGCCGCTCTGTCAGTTGTTCCCGCAGCGCATGGAAAAACGCTTCGCGGAACGCCGCCCGGAACGCGCGGTTATCCGCCCCCAGCTCAGCCACATACTGCTCATAGGCCGCCCGGTCGGCCTGCCATTCAAACGGCCCGTTTGTTTTCATGCTGCTGCCCTCCCCGTTCGTAATAGTGTTCCAGCACAAACGCTGTTTTGCGGCTTTCATTGATCAACACCCGCAAGCAGCCGATCCGCTGTTTCAAACGGAATTTGACCTCCTTCTGCCGCGCCCGACGCTGCGCTACCTGTAATTGTTTCATGCGCAGCTCGAGCAGCGCGGTGTTGACCCGATACTCCTTTGCCATATCACGCAGTGCCATAATATCCTCCTTCATTTTTACGAACATTTGTTCGTTTCTGTATTTTCCATAATACTACATCTTGTTTCCGCTGTCAACACGAATCTATATTTTGTGTTCTGTCAATGAATTGACCTGCATATACTGAACACCGGAAGGAGAGGATGGACATGCGCAGGCTTTTGCTGACCGGCTGCGCCCTTGTATTGGCATTATATTTGCTCCCCCTGTTTTGGCCGGGGGAACACACCGATGTTTCCGCCCCGGCAGCTTCCCTGCCAAATCCCCCCGCCGCCCCGGCGGACGGTGCGCTGCCGTCCGCCGACACAATGCTGACCGTAGAGATCGACGGCGTTTCCACCGAGCTGCCGCTGGAAACCTATGTGGAAGGGGTTGTCGCCGCCGAGATCCCGAACGATTTTCCGGACGCCGCCTTGCGGGCGCAGGCGGTCGCGGCACGCACCTATGCGGTGTATAAGCTGTCCCGCGGCCGGCCGGACGCACATCCGGATGCCGATGTGTGCGATGACTTTCATCACTGTGCTGCTTACCGTGATCCTGCAGCGCAGACCGCCGGCGGGGGCGATTATCGAAGGGTACGGCAGGCCGTGCGCGATACAGCAGGCGAGATCCTGACCTATGATCATGCACCGATCGCCGCCGTTTTTCACTGTGTCAGCGGTCCGCGCACGGAATCCGCCGCCGATGTCTGGGGCGAGGATATTCCCTACCTGCAAAGCGTGACCAGCCCGGGCGGCTCGGCATACCGCGGCTATGAGGCGGCAGTCACACTTTCCGCCGGGGAATTCCGCAACAAAGCGGCGCAGGCCTTTCCCTCATCGAACCTGTCGAACGCACCGGAGGACTGGTTCAAAGCATCACAGCGGTCTGCCGCAGGCGGGATTCTATCGGTCGAGCTGGGCGGCGTGCGGGTAAAGGGTACTGCTGT
The DNA here is from genome assembly GCF_000701665.1 of Agathobaculum desmolans ATCC 43058. GTDB lineage: Bacteria > Bacillota > Clostridia > Oscillospirales > Butyricicoccaceae > Agathobaculum > Agathobaculum desmolans. Next base: position 3,471 of record NZ_JNJN01000072.1, read on the forward strand.
CCGCGAAGCCTTCGGCCTGCAATCTACCAACTTTACCATCCTCACCACGGAGAACAGCATCACCTTCCACACCATCGGCTACGGGCATGGTGTGGGGCTGTCGCAGTACGGCGCCAAATATCTGGCGGAACAAGGCGCCCATTACGAACAGATTCTAACGCATTATTATCCCGGTGCAGTGCTGCAAACCCTTTAATACGCCGCCTGCTACCGCAGCAGCATTTCTCTCCGCCTGAAACAGGAGATTACCCGAACCGTTTGACGCAATACAAAAGCAGCTATCCCCTTCAGCCCCCTCCGGAACAAACGAACCACCGGGCTGCGATCTTGCCAAATCCGGATGCCTGTTTTGCGCCAAATACAAAAGCTGAGGTATCCATCCTCAGCTCAGCTTGTCGAAAATTTTTATCAATGATATGCACGGCAGCACATGTAAAATAACATTTGCCGTGCAAATATATAAAAAGTCAGGCGTATGTGCCTGACTTTTTATATATTCATCGCGCAAAACGCACTGTTCACCGATCCATGGCAGAAGGCGGCACGTGTTCTCCGAACACCTCTGCGCGCACATCCGCCTCCACCTCTTTTTTGCTTCTGCGGCGGTCCAGACGGGAGATATACAGATATTTACGGATCACAAACAGCACGCCGACAGCCACTACCGTCACCATATTTTCCACCGGAGAGGTGTGTTCCACAATCATTTGACGCGCTACGGCCAGCAGCATCACATCCACCACCGAGTCGATCGTATAGCTGGTGATCATTGTGATCAGCTCGATGCCGATGATAACCAAACAGATATCGCTCAGCCGCTCCTGCAAATAATCCGGGCTTGCAAAAAGCGACTGCACATCGGTTGTAAAAACAATGCCGAAGCTTGCTACCACACAAGCGACCAAAATGATCAGGCCAAGGATCATTTCCACAGCCGTTGCCGCACTGGATATTTTATCGCGCAGTTCAGAATTCATTTTGCTCTCCTTTATCCCTTTCCGCGTTCCGCACCGTATTCTCCCCTTCAGAGGATGGAACGCCCGCCGTCTGCAACAGGCGGCGGGCAGTTCCTTGGGAAGGGGGGCAGCTTATAGGAAATTGAATCTGTTATCAGCCGATGCCGCCATACCACGCGCCCAGAATCAGCGCGAGCAGTGCCAGCGGCACGTAGATAAACTTACCAAGCGGGTAGAACCAGCTGCCGATCTGCTTTTTGCCGCCCTCGTTAACTGCATCCAGTGCATGCTCCTTCTTGTAGATCCAGAAGAACATGATACCGGCGAGCATAGCGCCCAGCGGGCAAATGTAGATCGAAACAACGTCCATCCACTGAGAGGTCCACGGCTGAATCGCGATCGAAACGATTGCGCCGATTACACCGATCGTAGCAACCGCGCCAATGCGCTTCATCTTGAACTTTTCCTGCAGGAAGGCAACCGGCGCCTCATACAGGTTGACAATGGAGGATACGCCTGCGAACAGTACGCAGATGAAGAAAATCATGCCGATGATGCGGCCGCCGGGCATCGCATTGAATACGTTGACCAGATAGACGAACATCAGGCCGGGGCCGCCCTTGACTTCGTTGATGCCGGAGCCAAGCACAACCGCCATTGCGGGGATGATAACGAACGCAGCCAGCAGAGCCGCCATCGTATCAAAAATTGCCACGTTGCGTGCAGAGGACGGGATATCCTCGCTCTTGGACAGGTACGAGCCGTAAATAACCGAACCGTTACCAGCAACAGACAGGGAGAAGAATGCCTGACCGAAAGCAAATACCCAAACCTCAGGATCGAGCAGGCCTTCCGGCTTCAGCGTAAAGATGTACTTATAGCCCTCACCAGAGCCGTCGAGCGTAAAGATATAAATACCAAGGCCGAGGAACAGGAAGAACAGCACAGGCATCATGATCTTGTTGGCCTTCTCGATGCCGCCCGCAATGCCCATCGCCATGATAATCAGCGAAACGACCAGACCAAACAGCTGCCAAACACCGTTGCCGATGCCGAAGAAGCCGTTCGAGGACATCATGCCGAGCGCCTCACCCAGCGTTTCGGCTTCCGGTGCAGTTGCGCCGAATGCGCCGCCGATGGCGCCCATGTCGGTGCCAAGACCAAACAGGCTGCCGGAGATACCCATCCAAGTATACTTAAAGATCCAGCCGAGAACGACCGTATAGCCGATTGCGAGCATCAGCGAGCCGATGATCGGAATCGCGCCAACCGCTTCACCGGGCGTTTTTTTGCCAAAGCGGTCATTGGTACACATGCCGAATGCGCCCACCGGGCCTGCGCCCGCGCGGCGGCCCAAGGCAAACTCTTCAATAACACCAGAAGCGCCGATCAGAATAACGAACAGGAAGTACGGAAGCAGGAACGTCATGCCGCCGTATTTCTGCACCATGATCGGAAAACGCCAGATATTACCCATACCAACGGCAGAGCCGATACAAGCTAAAATAAAACCCCATTTACTTTGGAACCCATCGCGGTTTTCCAGAGTATTCTTCTCATTGCTCATACTTGCACCCCTTTTCTTTTTATTGCCCCCATAGAAAAACGTCCGCGGAAAGTTTTCAATTTTCCGCGGACGCCGTTCACTTTTCACCCCTGCGCACTTTCCGCGCGGCGCAGGTTACGCAAGATTGTCGATAGTATAGTCAGTCAGAAACCTGATCTCAGATCTGGTCAGCGGACGGAGCATACGGCTCGAGGAAGGCATGGAAGTGACGCATCGGCAGCTTGTGGCCCCAAACGATGCGCATGTTCGGGATCGTTGCACGATCCTTGTACAGCTGTGCAACAGCAGCGATAACGTAATCCAGATGCTCCTTGGTCAGGCGGCTGCGGTCGATCGCGAAGCGAACAACATTTGCCAGCTCAGCCTGCTGCTCGGGAGT
>NZ_JNJN01000073.1 GCF_000701665.1 Agathobaculum desmolans ATCC 43058
ATCCGTGAATGCCGCACCGGCGAACATCGTGAACGCGCAGGCGAACGCGAGCACCAGTGCGAGAACCTTTTTCTGATGGCATGTAAAAGAAGGATTTTCGGCGACAGATGGGTAATGACAGCATATTTGCACGGAAAATGCAACTTTTTAAGAAAAGTGTTTTGTGCGGGTGAAGCGGGTGCCGCACCCCGCTTTTCCGCCAAAGCCCCCGGCCGTAAGGTAGAAATTTCAGATGTGGAATTGTGCAGAATGGATAAAATGCAACAATATAGAAACCATACAAAACGATGTAGGCCTGCTAAACACCTGAGACAGGGTATTCTAAGGGGCAAGCCAGCCCGGAGAACTCATGGGGGTATATGCAATGTTTGCATGGGCAAGTTCCAGAGCGGCAGCACAGGAATGCAGGCAAAGTCTTGGATTGATCTAAAAGCAGTCCAGAATTTTGTCCGCATCCCATGCAGCGAAAAAGAAGGTATAAAAACTGTACTTCTTTACGGCATGATGATATAATAAAACCAAACAAAGGAGGATATTTTATGAAACAAAGGATACTCGCAGCAATAATGAGCTTTGTCCTGATGTTGGGCTTATTTCCTGCGTCTGCTTTTGCGGCAGACGGCACGGTTCATCAGGTTCCAGTGGGGGCAGACCTACGCGACTTTTTACAGAGGCAGGATGTTAAGGACGGCGATACAATAAAACTGCTTGGAAAAGGTTATGTCGGAGATGCGAGTAACCCAAGTGACACTACACCTTGGGTGATCGACAAGGCGATAACCATTCAAGGCGGTTGGATTCAGATGCGTGCCAAAGGTATCCTGTTGGGCGCAGATGTTACCTTTGATGGTGTCCAGTTTGGATTTGAAAACAGGGTTCGGAACGCAATCATGGCGAACGGACATACGCTCACATTAAAAAATGTTACTCGTACACAGAATATTACCGGCCAAAGCAGTGCGCGGCAAGTGCATTTGTTCTGCGGTGGAGTGACCGGTCCGTCTGTGGTAAATCATGTGAAGGCAGGGGAACACGGGAAAATCGTGATTCAGGGCAATACTTCACTAGGCAACATTTATGCAGGTAGTTTGGCTAGTCTGGCTAAACTGAACGATGGCAGCACGGCTCAGCCAAATGTATATGACAAGCCCGCCACCATTATTATGGAGCCTTCTGCCACTGGGAAAATGGGCAAAGTTTACGCATGCGGCGCGATGCAAACGCCGGTTGAAGGTTTAACGTTAGACCCCAATGCGTTCGAACCAGCTGCGCCGACGTCGAATGCAAACCGGTTTCGGATGACCGGTGAAGTGAATATCAATCTATACGACACCGTGATACCGACGGTTGATGGCAAAACCGGCGGCAGCGAGAACGCGCATGTACAATACAATGGGGGCAAATACCCTAATGAAAGTTTGATCGTACAAGATGTATCCAGTTTCACGGTGCTGTCGGACAAGATCACTCCGAAAGGCGGAAACATTGACAGAGCCGATTTGACTGTTGCTGATGGAGCGGAGTTGAGCCTTGTTAATCTCGGAGATTCCGTAACTACGAATGACTTCACCGGCGGCGGTGCAGTCGTATTGGGCGAAAAGCAAGTATGGACGATCAACGGTGCGGTGAGCGGGACAACGCAGGTCGGTGTTGGTAGCATATTTAATAATGCTTCCCAGACACTTCCGCAAACAGGTCACACATATATCAGTGCCCCTCAGTCAGGCAATAATAGCTTCACCCTGATTCCTCACAGCGGTCAGCCGAATCACAAGCTCGTCCGCGATACATCAGGGAATTGGACAGTGCCGGGTGGTTCGACACAGGAAATCAAGGTGCAAAGCGCCAGTCTGCCAGATGGTTATCCCCTTGAAGCGGATAACCATGGCGCGGAGATTCCGGTGACTGTGAACTATGTACCAACTCCTGACTTGGGGATTTTATCTGAGATCCCGATGGAAGTTAAGGTGGGTGGCTTTGTTGCAAAACGCCAAGAAGATGAGCACGAAGGATATATCTATACGACCACGGGCAATCTTGCAAAGTTGACGTTTCCTAGTTATGATGCTCACGAAGCTCTGGAGATAACTGGCACAGGACAAGATGGTGTACCAAATCGTATCGCACCGGGGCAGTATAAAATTGAATGCACCATCCCGGAGACGCACACGGTCAACGGACAGCCCATCACTTTCTCCACCACCTTGAATGTTGCGGGCGATGCCACTGGCGATATCGACCTGAGTAGGGCGGATGTCAAGGTAAATGGAACATATGTCTATACCGGCAAGGAAATTATTCCGAACGTGACCGTCACACTGAACGGCATGCAGCTGGCAAAGGACAAGGATTATACGGTTACCGCATCCAATAATACGAATGCAGGAAACGCAACGGTTACGATTGCCGCAGTAGGCAACTCTGGATATACCGGTAGCCACAAGGTTCCATTTACGATCCAGCCCGCACCGCTGACCGTCAACGGTGCAGCCATTGCAAGAAAAACCTACGATGGCAGCACGAATGCAGAAGTAACGAGCGTTACTTTTGACTCCCAGGCCAATTTGGCCGCTGATCAGGACTATACCGTCTCCGGTATGTTCAGCGACCCCGATGCAGGAAGCGGTAAAACGGTTACGGTTGCGGTTTCTCTGAAGGGCAGCGCGGCGCAAAATTACGTCCTGCAAAATCAGGGCAAGTTTGAGCTTCAGGGGCAGACCATCAATAAGGCATCTGGAACTCCCAAGTCTGGATCAATGTCCGTGACCAATTCTGTGCAGATGGATTATACCTATGATTTGTCCCAGATGTTGCCCGACCTGCCCGCCGGTCAGACATTCGGTAAGGTAGCCTATGCGGTAGATAGCGTTTCTCTTGGCAGCTACTACACGAGCGGCGCGGCGGTGCTGGACGGCGTTCTGACACTGCCGATTCAGTCCGTGACCGGTCAGGAAGGGAACATCGGCACAGTGGGCATCAGCATCGTAACGGATAACTTTACCCTTCCGAACGCTACGATTCAGGTTTCCGCAGTAAACCGGTTTATACCGCAGGGCGAGCCGGTGTTATCTGCCGGCACTTTGGTTTATGGCGAACCGCTTTCGTCCATCACCCTTTCCGGCAATATGACCGGGAAAGGTGGCGCGACTGTTTCTGGGCGGTTTGTGTGGGATAAGCCGGATGACAAACCTACTGCCGGTACGCATCACGCAGCATGGACGTTCACACCGGATGACAGTGCCGCATACGAAGCTGTTTCCGGTTCGGCTGAGATTCAGGTAGCCAAGGCGACACCTACTGGACAGCCGAGCTACCGCACCATTACAACAGCAGATAAAACGCTGGCAGATGCCGGGCTGACGGAAAATGGTGCGACCTTTAGTGTTCCCGGTCGTGTTGCATGGAAGCTGCCGGTTGACACAAAGGTGGAAGCCAATACCGCATATCACTGGATCTTTACCCCGACCGATGATGCCAACTACAACACTTTGACCGGCAGCATTGTACTCTACAAAGTAGGCGGCTCCGGCGGTTCTGGAGGCGGCGGAGCCGGTGGCGGCGGTAGTGTTACCACACCTTCTTACCAGCCTTCTGTAAAACCCTCCGAGGGCGGTGCGGTAACCGTTACAACTGAAAAACCGCAAAGCGGCGATAAGGTTCAAATCAAGGTTGTCCCGGATGCAGGCTATGACGTTAAGGAAATCATCGTCACCGATAAAAACGGCAAGCGCATTACGGTAACACCCGGTAAGGACGGCGAGTATAGCTTTATCCAGCCCGAGAGCGAGGTAAGGATTGAAGTTGTGTTCCAACCCATTCAGCAACCGGAACAGCCTTCACATACACCGTTTGGGGATGTAAATACCGATGTATGGTACTATGATGCTGTTCAATATGTGCAGGAAAAAGGGCTCATGCAGGGAACGGAAGAAAATACGTTCAGTCCCAAAGCAACCTCTGACCGCAGCATGATTGTGACCATTCTCTACCGGCTGGCCGGCTCTCCCAATATCGACAACGAGATTTTGGGGCATCCCTTTGAAGATGTGGCCGCCGATGCCTATTATACCGCACCGGTCTACTGGGCACGGCTCAACGGTATCACCGATGGATACAGCAACGAGCGGTTCGGGCCGTATGATGCAATTACCCGTGAGCAGCTCGCGGTCATGCTTTACCGCTTCGCGCAGAAGCAGGGCTATGACGTAACAGGTGGATCTGACCTGTCCGGTTATTCGGATGCCGGTCACATATCAGGCTTTGCGCAGGAAGCGATGCGTTGGGCGAATGCCAAGGGATTGATTACCGGCACAAGCGCCACAACGTTGGCACCCAACGGACTCGCAACACGGGCGCAGGTTGCAACGATCCTTATGCAATACTGTGAAAATATAGCAGGATAACTTGGATATACTTATGAAAAGCGGGACTTTAATCGCTAACGTTTCGTAAGAAAAAATGGGCTGATAGAATAACAGCAAATCTGCTGACATTCTGTCAGCCCTCAGTCTGTCGAAAAACCCGGTCTACGCATACGCGCAGATCGGGTTTCGAACATTAGGAGCCAAAGGAAGCAAAGTGTGAAAGGAGAATACGCTGCTCTGTTGCGCCAGCTTCTTGAGATTCATGGCAGCAAACAAGGTTGTAGGATCGGCTTCTTGAATTTCTTAAGCAGGGACTTGTCGGACTATGAATTTGCTTCTTTTTACTGTATAATGATAATGAACAAAGCAGATAGGAGGAAATTCTTATGAATGAGATGAAACAGGGAGCTTTGGATGCCGTGGATCAGGATGCAGCACAGGCACGAAAAAGCTGGGCTGCGTTCGTGGAACGTGATGTTGCAGATTTTTTTACCGGCAATAAGCTCGAAAAAATGACCATCGAAGATGGTAATGGCAACAAAGCCAAATTGGGACGTGCCAAGGATGGCGGTATCAAAATTGAATATACCTCTACTGTCATGATTTAACCCTCTGGCATCGTCTTTGTATGCCCAGTATTCGTATCCCTTTTGAAAAAAGGGTACGTTAAAACGCTAAGTTAAAGGCAAGGTGATTCACATGGATGTCCTTACAATGGCGGAAATCAAAACAACTCTGCACACATTGCTCGCTCGATACAATGCAGAATATGCAATTGTATTTGGCTCCTATGCTCGTGGTGATGCCACTCCCGATTCGGATCTTGATGTTATTATTGTCGGCGGGAAGGACTTTGCACCCAGAAATATATTTGCACTTGCTGAAGATCTGCGTGAGCTGATTGGACGTAATGCTGATGTTTTCGAGATAAGAGAAATCAATGCCGGAACGCCATTTTACGAATCCGTTATGCGTGAAGGGGTGAGGATCGCATGAAAAAGCCGGATCAGGAGCGGCTGAAAAAGATTATCAGTATTTGGACAGAGCTGCAATCAGAAATGGTGCAGCACGAAATCACAAAAGACAAGCTGATGAGCGATCAATTTTCTCAATGGGCTGTAACCACTCCGCTCTACAATATAGGAGAGCATGTGTATCAGCTTTCGAAAGAGCTCAAACAGGAATATTCTGAAATTCCTTGGAACATGGTATCTGGCCTTCGCCATCGTCTGGTTCATGACTACGATGGTATTAACTGGAGTTTTATCGTTGATGTCATATTCGATGATATAGATCCCTTTGTGCAAGAAATCCGAAAAATTCTTCAGCATATTACAGAGACACGAACGCAATAATAAGAAAAGCAGGGGGTATGATATGATCCTCCTAAAGTAGACCATGGAAAAAACCAAAATCTACTTTAGGAGGATTTTTTATGGGCAAAATAAAATTCACTCCAGAGAAGAAAATAGAAATCATAGAAGCGTATAAGTCGGGTAAGGTTGCCTATTCTCAATTACAAGATGTTTATGGAATGAATCGTGACGAGATATATAGATGGATATCCAAGTACGAAGCGAACGGTATTGAAGCCTTTGTAAGTGGAAACAGAAGGTATTCCAAGGAATTTAAGATTCATTGCATTGAAGAGTATCTTAGCGGAATTGGCAGTGTGGATGATATCGTAGCCAAATACAATATTTCAA
>NZ_JNJN01000074.1 GCF_000701665.1 Agathobaculum desmolans ATCC 43058
CTCCTCGTATAATAAGATTTGCAGATGATTTTTAAGTGTATCTGCTTAGTTCACTCCGTGTAACCAACAGGCTTAGAGATACCCGTGATACAATAGCTGTAGGACAGTAGGGTCAAGTTCTTTTGCTCCTCGTTGAGCCACAAGGCTGCTTCATTGAAAGTCCGTCCCCCTGAGCCGGAAGTTAGCTGCAAACTCATTGGCTGTTTGCCGAAGACAAGACCGCCCTTTCAGCAGTGAGGGATATCGCATTGGTCTGCTCCGGAATGATTCTGATATGCGAGGTTGCCAGATGCTCCGGTTATCATGGGTATCTCAAAGCCTGCTGGCCTGAAATCTCCACGAGGGGAGGTGAAAAGTGTGAATCCACTATTCGTTGGCATTGATGTGAGTAGCAAGAACAATGTAGCCTACCTGATGAAGCCGGACGGCAGCAAACACTCCAGCTTCTCCGTGCAGAACAACCTCGGTGGTGCTAAACTGTTGTCAGAGAGAATCGTGTCGGCACTCAGCTCTATGCGGCTCAGTGATGTGGTGATTGGCCTGGAAGCTACCTCCATCTACGGGGACAATTTGGTCTATGCTCTTCGTGAAGATGGCGGTCTGGGCCGGTTCCGGCGGAAAATCCATGTCCTCAATCCGAAACAGGTCAAAAAGTTCAAGGAAGCCTATCCTGACCTGCCAAAAAACGACTGGGTGGACGCCTTTGTGATTGCCGACCATCTCCGCTTCGGCAGGATTGCCAAGGAGGTTTATATGGACGACTATCGCTACCAGGCACTTAGAACCCTTACCAGGGCAAGATTTGATGTCATTCAGAATCTGACCCGCGAGAAGCAGCGGTTTGCCAACTACTTATTTCTGAAATGCTCCGGCATGGCTCAGGACAAGGGTATTCAGAATACCAGCGCCACCACCATTGCACTCATGGAGCGGTTTGAAACGGTAGACAACCTGGCAAATGCTGATCTGGATGACCTGACTGCCTTTGTTGCTGAAACGGGGCGTGGCAGATTTGCAGATCCAGAATCCACCGCTAAGGCTGTACAGGCTGCGGCCAGAGGTTCTTACCGTCTGCCTAAAACAGTGAACGACACCGTGAACCAGGCCATGGCCGTTTCTATCGCCTCCATGCGGGCGCTGAAAGAACAGGTCAAGGTTCTGGACAAAGCTATTGAACAACAGTTTGAGATTATCCCAAATACCCTGACCTCTATTCCAGGCGTTGGCAAGGTTTACTCCGCCGGTATTATCGCTGAAATTGGCGATATCCACCGTTTCGCTTCCCAAGCCTCTGTCGCCAAGTTTGCCGGCCTTGTCTGGACACAGCACCAGTCCGGTGAATTTGAAGCAGAACACTCCCGGATGATTAAATCAGGCAACCGCTATCTCCGCTACTACCTCCTGGAAGCTGCCAACTCTGTGAGAAGATGCGACTCCGAGTTCCGGCGCTACTATGACCTCAAATTCAAAGAGGTTAACAAGTACCAGCACAAACGCGCACTCGCTTTAACTGCCAGAAAACTGGTTCGGTTGGTCTTTCGGCTGCTGAAGGACAACCGCCTGTATATCCCGCCGGAGGGCTAAGCGATATCGCCTGCCTCTCTGACGCCAAGGCCCTGTTTCAAAAATTATAGGGGCAGGGCTTTATTGGGTGTTGCCTTTTTGCACTCTAAACATCCGTTTTGCTTTACTTTTCCTCAAAATTTTCTCGTATTATCCCCTTGACTTAATACCATTGGACTTTCCTTGCTTCGTTCTCATATCCACAGGCTTTTCCGCGTCTTTCGGAATCAGCCAAATTGTAGCCACCTTCACAGCACCGGGAATACGGCCACCGGCGCAATAATAGTTTATCTGCCGAATTGAAACTCCCCATTTTTCACTTGCTTCTTTTAGGGTCATATAGTCCATCTCTGCACCTCCTGCAATACATTCCATTATATTTCTATTGCTCGAAGAATACAAGCCTGCAACCATGTTGCAAAAAAGAAAAATCGGTATAATCGTACCGGAAAAACCGGAATGATAAGGTTATTCCTCAAATCAAACCGGAACGATACAATATTATTGAGGTGAACGATTATGCCGATTGATGATTTAACTGCTTTAGGGCAAAAAATGCGGGAAGCCAGAAAGAAAAAAGACCTGACACAACAGGAGCTTGCGGATCTGAGCCATGTTTCTGTAAAGCAAATCGCCAATATCGAAAAGGGGAAAATGAATCCTTCTTATTTGATTTTGAGAGCATTGGCAAAGGTCCTGCACATCTCTTTAGATACGCTTATAAATCCAAATATTTCTCTGGAAGATGAAGGTGTCAATCAGATGAAAATGCTTTATTCCAGCTGTCCGCCAGAAATGCGTGACACCCTGTTGCATCACACCCAAGAAACGGTGAAAGAACTGACAGAGTTGTCCGAGATATTTGAAATGAATTGAGCCAGTGAGTGAAATTTAACGATTCTCTCACTGGTTCTTTTCAATTTCGGAGAAAAGAGGCAAGCAATGCCTGTGTTAATACACACAGGCCCGCAGAGAAGAAAATCCCTCCGTAATTTTCCTCTCCGCTTGCTTGTTGAGGGCAGCGCCCCCAAGCCCCTTTGAACACAGAATTTCATTCTGTGGCTGCGCGTTCTGCGAACGCTTTTGACCAGGACCAGCTTACCGCTGGCCGTGGTCTTTTTCTTTTTCAACATCCTGTTCTACCTCCATTTTCAGCACTCGATCTACATTTGCCTTTGTCGTTAAAAGCTCCCGCATTTCCTCACGGGAACGCCGGTACTCGGCATAGGTCTTTTTCTTTTCTTCCAGCAATTTCGCGTACTCCGTCTGCAACTCTTTGACCTTGGGAAGCTTCTTGACTCCCATCTCATCAAAGGCATTCTTAGCAGCCTGGTGGAGCAGAATTTCTTCCTCATGTTCTTCCCGGAATTTCTTAGAGTAACCTGCCTTGCGGTATGCCACATAGGCCTCACGGGTCTTGGCATAATTTACGATGTGAGTACGCAGAACAGCGATCTCTGCCATGCGCTTTTCAGCCGCTTTGATCTGCGCCGAAAGATCATTGTGATGTGCCGTGGCAGCCGCAGCCTTTTCTTCCAAAACCGCATACTCCAGCAGATTGTTCTCTGACAGGTAATTCATGGTCTGCGCCATTTGTTTCAGATTAAAAACTTTAGCCCATCGAGCATAGCCAGCACCTTTTCCAGCCTGCAATTTTGCCTGAATGTCCACCAGCAGATTGACCTTCGGCGGCTCTGCCTGTGTGACGGTTTTCTTTCGCGGGGTATGTGCTTTCTTCCCTAAGAGAACTGCCCGCAAATCTTCCAATCCATATCCTTCGCCCAGACTGTCCATGCGGGCGGCTTTCTCCCAACCAGAGAGCTTCAGTCGATACGATTTTCCGCGCTTTGAGACTTCACAACCATACTCTTGCAACAGCTTCAGCAGTTCTTCAAAGTCAGCAGGACTTTGTGATAATGCGTTGTCAATCATCACACGCAGCTGTTCCCGATGGGAGGGCTTGGCCTGTTCGCCCAGCCACTTGTTGTAGCTCTTTCCGTGAGGTTTCGGATTCTCTACAATGGGCAGTCCATTCTCAATACAGATGGTGTCACTTAGCTGGCGAACCGCCTTGGTGCTGCCCCAAAAATTGCGAAACTTCCGATCATATTCTCAGCTGACCGATGACCAGATAATGTGATTATGAATGTGCGACTTGTCTATGTGAGTGCAGACCACAAAGGCATGATTGCCTTTAGTAAAACGCCTTGCAAATTCTACGCCCAGACGGTTGGCTTCTTCCGGGGTAATCTCACCGGGGCGGAAGGACTGGCGCACATGATAGGCAATCACATCATCTGTACCACGCACTCGTCCGGTAGCGGCAATGTATTGCCTCTTTGCCAGAAGAAACTCTGCATCCGCAGTCCGGCTGTCACACGCATAGCCGGTAATGAGCCTGCCGTTATCTGTTTTCTTTGGATTGGCCACATAGTCGATGATGTCACTGATCGCCCGACTCTCTGTGCGGCCTTTGCCGACATGAAGCGGCATGATTCTTGTAGTTGCCATAATAGAAGGCCCTCCTCTCATAAATATTTTTGTTTTCGCTGAACTCTTTGCTTCTATCGTTGCAATAACTTTCTCCGCTGGGTATAATAAAAAAGAACTTTCTACAACCTCAAAGGAGGGATTTCTATGATAGAACAGCTCATTGCTGAAGCAACAGAATGTGATTTCAAAGTTGCTCTCGAAATAAAAAAGCCAAAAAGCTGGTTAAAAAGTGTCAGTGCCTTTTCCAATGGAATCGGCGGCACTCTGTTTTTCGGAATCTCTGATGACCGGAAACCTATCGGCTTGTCCGATGTTCAAAAGGATGCTGAGGCGATCAGCCGCTTAATTAAAGAACGAATCACACCATTACCTCAGTTTATCTTAAAACCATTACAGGAAGATGGTAAAAATCTATTAGCTCTGGAGGTTTCTCCCGGCCGTAGCACCCCATATTATTACAAGGCAGACGGCGTGATGGAGGCATATATCCGTGTTGGAAATGAAAGCGTAATTGCCCCGGATTACATTGTGAATGAACTGATCTTAAAGGGAACCAATCAGTCCTTTGATACCCTAACAACAGATGCGGTAAAAAAGGATTACAGCTTTACACTTCTGGAAGCAACCTATCTGGAACGGACTGGTCTCCGCTTTGAGCCATCCGATTATGTCTCCTTCGGTTTGGCTGACAAAAATGGGGTCTTGACCAATGCCGGAAAGCTCATGACTGATCAGCACACAGTTTATAACTCCCGTATGTTCTGTACCCGGTGGAATGGCTTGGAAAAAGGCTCTATCTTTGATGATGCATTGGACGATAAAGAATACGAAGGGAATCTGATTTATCTACTGAAAAGCGGCAGTGAATTTATTCGCAATAATTCCAAAGTCCGTTTTGTCAAAGAGGCACAGTATCGGGTAGACAAGCCGGATTATGCTGAACGAGCTGTGACAGAGGCTCTTGTTAATGCGCTTATCCATCGTGATTATATTGTGCTTGGCAGCGAAATCCATATTGATATGTTTGATGATCGGGTGGAAATCACATCTCCGGGCGGTATGTTTGGCGGCGGCTCAATTCAGGAATACGATATTTACAGTATCCGTTCGATGCGACGAAACCCTGTGATTGCTGACCTGTTCCACCGCATGAAGTACATGGAACGCCGTGGAAGTGGCCTACGCAAAATCGTCAGTGAAACCGAAAAGCTGCCTGGATACACAGAGGCATATAAACCAGAATTTTCCTCAACAGCGACAGATTTCAGAGTCATCTTGAAAAATGTAAACTACATCATGTGCGGTGCTTCCGCACATGATACAGCACATGATGTCGCACATGATACATCTGTGATCAGCAAGCAAAACTTGCTATTGGAATTTTGTGCAGACCCTAAAAGTCGAGATGAAATGCAAGCATATATTGATGTTTCCAGCCGTTCTCACTTCAGCAAATATTACCTCAAGCCTTTATTATCTTCTGGTAAACTTGAAATGATGTTTCCAGACAAACCCAAAAGCAAAAACCAGAAATACACTACCGTTCATTCCAAATAACCAAGAAGCAGGGCACTGGGTGATATGATCCTCCTAAAGTAGACCATGGAAAAAACCAAAATCTACTTTAGGAGGATTTTTTATGGGCAAAATAAAATTCACTCCAGAGAAGAAAATAGAAATCATAGAAGCGTATAAGTCGGGTAAGGTTGCCTATTCTCAATTACAAGATGTTTATGGAATGAATCGTGACGAGATATATAGATGGATATCCAAGTACGAAGCGAACGGTATTGAAGCCTTTGTAAGTGGAAACAGGAGGTATTCCAAGGAATTTAAGATTCATTGCATTGAAGAGTATCTTAGCGGAATTGGCAGTGTGGATGATAT
>NZ_JNJN01000075.1 GCF_000701665.1 Agathobaculum desmolans ATCC 43058
CAAGGCGTTTGCATACACATTCCTCATCGGTACAGCGGCGGAAAAACTGTATCCAGTCCCGGCTCTGTGCGCCAAGGAGGGCTTCAAACTGGCGGCAGCCTTTGCCTTTCAGTTCAAGCAGCACGCCTTTGTTTTCATCCCATGAGGTATACAGCACGATATCGCCGTGATAATACCGTCCAGTATAGGTGTACGCTCCTTTTGGCTCCTGCGCCATATATTTCATCCGTATCCGCAGTACATCTTCAATAATGTGCCTTGCATCTGTTGTCTTGAACCGGATACGTACATAGTCGATCAGCAGGAACAAAGCGTCCGGCGCCGCCAGCGCAAAGGCGTGTTCAATCTTACGCATGGCTTTCTTTGTCACAGGTGATGCATGGCTTTCCAGACGGCTCAGGTGGGTGCGCGACATCCCAGCCAATACCGCAAAATCCTCCTGCGAGATGCCAAGGCGTTCGCGCCTTGCCCGCTGTTTGTCTATCCATTTGATATGGTCCAAGTAATCCCTCCATCCGTTGTAACATTTCACATTTTTTGTTGCGCCGTCCCCAAGTCCTTCAAACCCAGACGGGATGCGGTTCTGGGGACATTATGGGAGTTGGCTATAGGCGATTTACCCCCCTGTTAGATACAGGGGGCGAATCTGGGGACGGCCGCGGCTTCCGCGCTGCCCGCCGCCGCGCGGCATGACCGCTGGCTGGCACGGTTCCCTTGCCTGTCCGATCACATTCCTCTGTTTATATTATATGCCCGCAAATCGAGAACGCCAATATCAAGTCGCGTTGACTTTGTAAACTTTCTGTGATATCCTTAATGCAAGGAGGAATGCCGGATGAACAGGATCAAGGAACTGCGGCAGAAGAAAGGGCTTTCGGTGAGGAAAGCGGCTGAAGAGATCGGCATTTCACAGAGCATGCTGTCCAGCTATGAGAACGGCACACGCGCCCCGCGCGACGATGAAACATGGGGCAGGCTTGCAAACTACTTTGGCGTGTCCATCAGCTATCTGATGGGCTTGACGGACAAACTGCATATACCGGAGACAGATAGCGGGCATTTCCATCCCCCATTTGTATATCTTGACACTGGTTGGGTGCAACGGGAATATATTGACACGCAAAAACCCGTGGAGATATTTATCCATAGCCCAGCAGAATATGCCTTACTTGCTAACGTTGTGCAATTAGACCGGGATGGGGTTTCTGCCCTTTTGGGGATGGTGCAGCATATGATCCAACAGGAAGGCTTAGGGAGAAAAACCGAAATCCGGTTGCCGGATTAAATGTAACGAACCGGTCGTGCAGTTGGGGAAATAGCAGGAGGATATCATGGGCGACGTTATGACACCAGCACAACGGAGTAGGACAATGAGCCATATCCATAGCAAAGATACACAAATAGAAATCGTGTTACGCAAGGCTTTATGGCATAAGGGTTACCGTTACCGTAAAAACTATAAGGCATTGCCCGGTTCGCCTGATATTGCAATCATAAAATATAAGGTTGCAATTTTTTGTGATAGTGAGTTTTTCCATGGCTATAACTGGGATATCAAAAAGCAAAAGCTCGGACATAACCGTGAATTCTGGATCAAAAAAATAGAGCGGAACATAGAGCGCGACCGGGATACCGACCTTGCGTTGCTTAACATGGGGTGGATACCAGTACATTTCTGGGGGCACGATATTTTGAAACGCACCTCAGACTGCATTGATGCCATCGACGACTTAATTTTCGAATTGAAACTGGAAGGTTTCGATAATGAAACGCTCCTTGATATGGAATAAGGGGTTTGGGATAGGCTGTAACTATCCCAAACCCCTTATTTGCAAATACAGGCTTGACGATACGGTATCCAAGTGTTAATATAAAATCATAACTTTTACAAGTCGATAGAGGTGGGAATATGTATCTATCCAAAGTTAAAATCCGGGATGCCATGGGGCATCAAGGAATCCAGACCTATACGGAATTGGCCGAAAAGCTTGGAATTACCAAAAACCAGCTTTCTGTCATGCTATCGGATGGATATAACCCTTTAAAAGCCCGGGTGGAGGAACTGTGCAACCTCCTATGCGTAGCACCCGATGCAATCATGGATTTCGGCAAGGATGCCGCAGTCTGCGAAGGGGTAAGGCAGGTTAGCACCGGTTCCATTACGGCCATTGAATTGTTTGCCGGTGCAGGCGGGCTTGCCCTTGGACTTGAAAAGGCTGGCATTTCTACGCTGGAATATGTAGAAATTGATAAGGCCAGCTGCCAGACCCTTAAGGAGAACAGGCCAAACTGGAATGTCGTATGTGACGATATCCACCATGTCGATTTTACCCCATACAAAGAGAAAGTCGATATTGTAACGGGTGGTTTCCCCTGCCAAGCCTTTTCTTATGCAGGGAAAAAGCTTGGGTTTGAAGATACGCGGGGAACATTATTCCACGAATTCGCCCGTTGCGTCAAAGAGGTGCAGCCTAAGATGTTCTTGGCTGAAAATGTGCGCGGCCTGTTATCCCACGACAGGGGTAGGACAATTAAGACGATTATCTCTGTATTGGCTGCACTAGGATACCATATCCAGTATAGGGTGCTAAATGCAGCGTACTTAGGGGTTGGACAGAAACGAGAACGGATTGTTATTGTAGGTATCCGGGATGACCTCGATCTTGACTTCCATTTCCCGGAATATGATGGGCATATGACTACTTTGCGTCAGGCTTTGGAAGGGTGTCCAGAAAGCCCCGGGGTGGAATATAGCGAAAAGAAGAAAAAGGTCTTATCCCTTGTCCCCCCTGGCGGGTGCTGGGTCAACCTTCCGGAGGATGTTGCAAAGGAATATATGGGTAAGTCATATTATTCCGGTGGGGGACGCCGGGGGATGGCCCGCCGGATTAGCTGGGATGAGCCTTGCCTAACATTAACCTGCAGCCCTTCACAAAAACAGACTGAACGGTGCCACCCCGAACACACCCGCCCTTTTACAGTGCGGGAATACGCCCGGATACAATCGTTCCCGGACGACTGGAAGTTCTGCGGGAGCATTGGGGATCAATATAAGCAGATCGGTAATGCCGTCCCTGTTGAGATGGCTAGGCGGATAGGCGTACAGCTCCGGATGGCGGTACAGGGACATCCGGATGCATAGTGGTCAGTATGCCTGCCTTCCGATTTCCTGCGCCAATTGTTTGATTACTTCATCCAAGGCAGTTGAACTATCCATTTCTGCCGCAACTTCAGCAAAAGCATCAATCAAATCATAATAAAAATTATGGTCGCCGGTAAGCCGGTACCAGAATTCGACACCTACAAAAACAGGGAATTCCTCGCTTAAACGCTTATAGGATTGGGACAGGGAACTGGTTGTCCCATAAAAAACACCTACAACGCAGTCGCCATACCCAAGGTCCAAATGGTTCGTCCGTGCCAAATTCCGGATAGACTTAAAATGGTTCCGGATCGTTTCTACATCATCATGGTTAATTGTCGTCGGACCTGCTTTTACTTGGCAATATTTCCTGCGTCCGTCTATAGCATCCACAAATTCTATGTCGATCCCCGACGTTGTTGAAGCATATGATGACAATACTTCATTGCAAAAGTATTGGAGCTGTGTACCAAATGTAGTGGAAATGGATGTCCCCAGAACCCGGGGGTAAACCAAAGCCTTGGCCATGCTTTCTGGTGAGGAATCGCCAAAAGCAAATTGTGCAAGATACTTGTAAGTGAATGGGTTGATATTAAACTTGTTCAGTGAAGAAAGCTTTATGGTATTTTCTTTGTGTTTCTTAGCAATACGATCCTTAAAAAATGTTTTTGCCTGTTCCAGTATGTTCTGGCGCTCTGATTCTGTCATGTGGCCACAACCTTTCAGGTATATTGTAATGCCATTTTAGCACCCTTTATCATGCAGGGCAAGACCATAGGCGCTATCCTGCAATAATTTGTATTTTTCTAGCATATCTAATCATAAAAGTAGACATAGTACAACATATAAAAGCCTTATTGGGTTATTCCCAATAAGGCTTTTAACGTATCAAGACTCATCCCAAAAGTAGTAAATTGGTGGTAGGATGATAGCTACACTTGCTTTTACGCACCAATAAACTTTAGAATTTTGCTTGTTTTAACAGCATATCCGCATTTTTATTATCATAGCATCGGATTCTCTGATTTAGGCTATCTTTTTCATAAAAACCCACGACTGGTGCGTGGGTTTTTATACAAGACGATGGAGAATTGTGCCCAAAGGGTGCGATTCGCAGCCGCGCGACAGTCTTACTTTTTATTATACACGCTTTTTCGGCAATGGCAACCGCTCAGTCGATCCCGGGGAATACGATTCCGGCGCTCCGGCGGGCCTGCTCGAGCAGACCGGCGACTTCGACTGTCGCCTGCAGCCGGCGGCGGCAGGCCGCATGATCCTCTGCACGCACCAAATCCCGGATGGCGCATAACTCGTGGAACCAAGGGGGTTGGCCGTCCTGTGCGTCGTAGCTCTGTTCACCCGCAGCGGTCGTCAGCCGGATGCGGCCGCAGATGCTGGCCGGACCTTCCACCTGCAGCGTGCCGCGCTCGCCGATGATCTGCACGCCGTTTTCCGCCTGACAGTCCTTTGCGCCGGTGCACTGGCAGAGAAAATCCGGGTACTCGAGCACAAGGATCCCGCCGGTGTCGATGCCGTTTGGGTGGCGGCGGGCGTGGTAGGTGAGCTGCGCCGGTGCGCCGAACAGACCGTATACCAAATACAGGTTATACAGGTTGATGTCCATCAGTGCGCCGCCCGCAAACGCAGGATGGAACACGTTGGGGGTTTCGCCTGCCAGCAGGGCATCGTATTTGCGGGAATACTGGCAGAAGGTGCAGGAAACCTGCCGTACCGGGCCGATCGCGGGAAGCTGCGCGCGCAGCCATTCAAAATTGGGCAGGAACAGGGTTGTGATCCCTTCAAGCAGGAACAGCCCTTTTTTCTGTGCGAGTGCGGCAAGTGCTTCCGCCTGTGCGCGGGTGGGGGCGAAGGGCTTTTCGCACAGCACGTGCTTGCCTGCCAGCAAGGCGCGGCGCGCCTGCTCAGCGTGCAGGCTGTTGGGGGAGGCGATGTACACCCAGTCCACCGCAGGATCGGCCAGCAGGTCATCCAGCACGGTATAGACCTTGTGCACGCCGAAGCGATCAGCCAGTGCCCGGCCGGTCTCTTCCCGCCGGGAATAAACCGCCTCACAATGCAGCCCCTCAATTTTGGCTGCTTCGGTCAGGATGGAGGAGACGATCGCTCCCGTTCCGATGGTTCCGATCCGCATGGTATGACCCCTTTCAATTGTTTACTGCTTTTATTGTGCCACAGGCCGGCGGCGCATGCAATCCCTTTTCCGTGCCAATGCAAAGCGGATGGCAGGCCGCTGCTGAAATTTTTTGTTTTTTCGCGGCAGGACTGTGATAAAATAAAAAAGTCAGGCGCAGTGATATGATCCTCCTAAAGTAGACCATGGAAAAAACCAAAATCTACTTTAGGAGGATTTTTTATGGGCAAAATAAAATTCACTCCAGAGAAGAAAATAGAAATCATAGAAGCGTATAAGTCGGGTAAGGTTGCCTATTCTCAATTACAAGATGTTTATGGAATGAATCGTGACGAGATATATAGATGGATATCCAAGTACGAAGCGAACGGTATTGAAGCCTTTGTAAGTGGAAACAGAAGGTATTCCAAGGAATTTAAGATTCATTGCATTGAAGAGTATCTTAGCGGAATTGGCAGTGTGGATGATATCGTAGCCAAATACAATATTTCAAACAGA
>NZ_JNJN01000076.1 GCF_000701665.1 Agathobaculum desmolans ATCC 43058
ACATGGCTCGATTGCTCCAGATTGATGTCAAGTGTGTAGCCAAATTCGCGTTCGTTCGCGGGAATTTATCAAAGCGTGTTTTTTTCGTAAAACACACCGATTTTTACCTTTGTACGTTCTCGGAAACAGGTCAAAGTCCTTGCGCCTACCTATAATATGCAAATCCACAGATTTGGCGACCGCTTCAAGACTTCGCTCTGAGGGAACAAGTCTGAAATCCCATCGCCTCAACATTAATTCTTCCCGTGACAGAATTTGTACTTTTTTCCGCTTCCGCATGGACATGGATCATTACGTCCTATCTTCTTTGGCCAGTTTGCTCTTTCCTGAACCATAAGTGGTATTTTGCCATCATACATAAGAGAAAGCTCTCTTAGTCGATACAGGTATTCTGAAACACCCAATAAGGCCTGAAACATGTGCATCGCTTCATTTTCAAATTCGAGAAGGTATTCCGTTTTCTTTACGGTTCTGTCTTTTGGATTTGGAATGTAAGTAATAACCTGACTCACCGCGTCATATTCAACATCATTGTGTCCAATCGCATTTCTCAGTTTTGCATTTACTACAACATCCAAGAAATCGGTATAGACTTCTGTGTTCAAGCAAAAATGATACCTTGATGCCTTTGTGAGCTTTATATAATCCTCTAAAGAAGATACATTCTTTTCCAAAGGATTCATTGAATTCGCGTCAGCCCTGTATTTTATGTTATTAAGAGCGACCGGGATAACAAGCAAATTACCAAGGGCTTCATAAACATCCAAATAGAACTGTTTTACACTATCAAAGCTACTTGTTGTCGAGCCTTCAACTTCGAAATCAAAAGAATCATCTTTGCAATACTGTAAAGCGAGAGCAGGAATGAGGCGCTGGTATATTTTTATAAAATCATCATAGACCTTATATATCAAATCCTGTAGCTCCTCAAGATGATAACCATCATGTGAATTTAAGAAGTCTACTAAGCTCTTCAGCTGAACAGAGTCCAGTTTCATAATTCCTGCACTAAAAGAGAGATTATCCAAGATGTCTTTTTTGAGTGCAGAATAAAACCCATGAACCTCAATCATATGAATAGCTCTCAATACCTCAGACTCATCTCTGCACTGAAAGTATTGTCCGGAGAATTCCTTTTGTATCTCCTGAACAAGGTATTCACTATTATTTCTGAAGAGGTCAATGATTCTTTTATAGCTCTTCCATTTCTTTTCTGTTGCATTAAGCTGTGATACCGCTTTTCCGAACTGCTCATATGAATCATCCGTCTTCATACGATTCATATAGCGGATAAACGGAGTAATGACGACTTCTTCCAACTCCGCTGCTTTGCCTTGTTTCACGGTCGGAAATTCACCAGAGCATTCAACCATGTAATCAGCTTCAGCATCCGGGATTTCATCCGCATTGTCAAAAGAAAACTTTAGCCCCGGTCGGTTTTGTCCTATCTTAACGCTGCCAGATAAGGAAGTACCACATTTACCGCAAGCCACAACAATAGGATGTTCTTCTTGCCATCCAACCTGTAATCGGACTCTGGTAATACTTCCGCAAACCTGACATTTTATAAATGTATTAAAAACCATGCATTTTCTCCATTCATATTATCAAGCATTAAATCGCCTCAACCTTTGACGGCTCCACAAGTGCATGGGATTTCATCGTCGTAGCCCTAATATGCCTCTGCTGGGATCGATGATCCATCTCTGACAATCTTGATTGTTCCATCATCAGAAATTTCTATTACAGAGACATCTTCAAGCAAATGTCCATGTGCTCGAACATAATACTCAGCCAGTGTTTCCTGCTTGCCACGAAACACTGCTTTTTTCATACAAAGCAGCTTCTTTGTCCCAGAAGGCAGAAAGCCAAAGTAAAATACAGCCTCGTCCAAGCCCATCAACTTTGCGCTCGGAACATTCCCGGAATCAGTCCACGTATAACATTTGCATTCAGCCACGATAGACCTGTCAGCATTGGCAAGATCAAACTTGTGCTCCTTTGGCGGTCTGCCGATGGGGATTGCTGCTTCTTGCTCAAAATATGTATTATATTTTTCTTTGAGAATCGTTTGCACAAATTCTTGGAACTTGCGTCCGACGTGCGGATTCTCAGAATTTAAATTTGCCATCAGTGCTCCTCGTCCTGAGTGGACTATTGCCAATCTACCGTTATATACGGCACAATCAAATCGTAGAACTTCTTTGACCATTCTGCATGGAACTTTGCCATCTGCGGCCAGTCATCCTCGTTTTCAATGCTCACGTTATCAAGCTGAATAAATACCTTCGAGGATTTGATATCATCTCCACGGTTCCACTGAAGCTCCGTTCCCAGCTTCGATTCAATCTCGCTTTTATGCTGGTAAAGAGCATCAAACGCAGCTTTATTCTCTGATCTCTCCGCTCTGGCAAATACGACCTCTGAACGGGCAGAGTCAAAATTCGCAACACAGCAGAGGTAGAAACCTCCAATGCCAAAGAATCCGTTTATCCAGTTGTCCGTACTCGGATTCACATTGCTGAAAGAGCCGGGATTACCATGTGCCTCATGGATTTGGGCTAAGGCATACGTCCAGTAGCGTTTTCTAATCTCAAACCTCGTTTCAGAGGAATCACCGCTCATATTGAGACGTTCTCCGGCCATAGATAATGCTGTCGTGATCCGGTCAAAATGGTCGATGATCCAATCAAATATTTTCTGCTGCTCTGCTGGATTGAATACATCAGCCTTCTCCTCAATAACGATGGAACGTGTTGTACCTGTCGATTTTGAGTATTCCCAATTTAGGTTCTCACCAAATTCGGTCTCAATCTGATCTTTCAATTCTTTTAGACGGTTATAGGTATCCACATTATAGGTGTAGATGCCCATCTTGATTCGTTTACCATAGGGAATGGAAAAGAATAAGTGATAGCCGTTCGCGCCTATGTGCACATCGTAATATGTTCGGCCAGCAGCTTTCTGTTTTGCTATATTGCTTGATCTGCCGTGCTCATTAGCATAGTTTACGAATGCTGTCCAGAATTGCAGTTTTTGATCATCTCCGGAGCCTTCTGCACTTTCCTCGGATTCCGGTACGTTTGCCGATACTTCCTCCAACTCCTCCGGGATTTCTCGTCCATCTTTGACGAACGAAATGCCGATCAGCTTTTCCAACTGTTCTTCGTCGAATTGCAGGTTCCAGCGTTCCTGCATGAAAACGAGAAGCTTTTCAGTTCTGCTGTATATCTCAAATGCAGTCCAATCCTGCAGCTTGGATACCTCTATCTCTGAGTGAGATCCATTCTCGTATCCGCGACGTCCTGTGGTTTTGGAATGCTTCTTATCCTCAAAACTGTCATTCTGCAAAGCCGAGTTTACGCTCTGAGACAACGGCAGAAGGTTCCCAAGTGCTCCAGAAAACATCTTGATTTCCGAATCCTTAAACTGCCGGTACATATTACGCCAGTAATACTTCGTCGGTGTCTGAGGGAGAATATGCTCGATAGACACTTTATCCTTCTCGGACTTTGTAAACATTGACCACGTGCAGAAACGATCTATATTATTTTTCTCTGCCAGCTTAGCCTCATATTCATAAAAGAAGTATCGCAGACTGTTCCAGTCGTAGTAGCCATTCCCTGTAGAAAAATATTTCTCAATTCTGGTGACAAAGTTCTGCGTGGCAAAATCGATATCGTTCGTTGTCCTGTCATATATTTCTTTACAGAGCTCATCAACATCCGTTTCTTTCACATACACCTGACGTGCAGCTCGATAATAATCACTGCTGCCATAGGATGCATTAAAATTACCCAAGCGAAATGCAACAAAGATAAAGCGCTCAACTGCTTCAAAGATTTTAACTCTGCTGTTCGCAGAAATATCCCGCCGACTGATGACCGCAGTAACCAGCGGCCTGAAATGTCCGATGCCGATACGGTTAAGCCTATCGACTCGTTTTTGCTCTTCAGGAGTAAGATTAGCACTTTCAAATGGGAAATATGTGTCATACCAGTACTTCGCCATATCTTTGAGGCTATTGACATAGTCCTCGATTTCTTTTGGCTGGAGTTTGGATACCTCTATGATTTCCTGTTCTTCTGTTTCAGTAACTTCCGTGTCGTCTGCATCAGTAACATCATCGCTGATAACCGACTCGGCCTCTGTCTCAACCAGAACTGGTGCCTTTTCAAATATGCCCTTTGACGAGAACTTGCTTAGCAGGAATTTAATGTAGTCATCGCCACGTTTACGGGAATACCTGAAGTAGATAATCCAATGCGCACGCAAAAAATCATCATCAGAAAGCGGAACACTCTTATTCCTACCAAGCTGATAGTAGACTTCCTTCCAAGCGTCATTTATCTTCTTACGGAGGGCAGACTTGTCCTTCTCGTCAAATACCTCATCATCATAAAGCGTGGTCAAATAGATCAGTCTGTTTTTCAACAATTCAAGATTCGTCAGCTTCTTACCACGATTGTTCATGGTCTCGAAAGCTACAAACACATCGTAATCATCGTCGATTTCATGGAGATTAAACATCAGGCGCTGTGTGAGTTTTTTATACAGCGTATTTACTGCCTCAAGGCCGCCTTCTCCGGACTCATCATATAGTTTCCTAATGTTCTCTGCAAAAAAGTTCTTTGCAAACTTTAGATTCTTCGTATAGTATGTCTCATTCACTGCGCCGGAATACGGCTCATCGAACACCTTATATTTCATGTATTCTGCGCTGGGATTGTCGACCTCATAGCCAAAAAGGTATGTTGTTACTACTCCGTTTGGCGGTCTTTTTCGGCAGATGTATTTTGAGACAATCTCTTCGACCGTTTCATACCCCAGCGTGATTTCTTTATCAGACTTACCCTTGTTCTCATCTAAGCCACGCACAAATCCCACGATCTCGTTCAAGAGAATGACAAACGTGGTGATGCGCTGCTGGCCATCAACGATATGACAAGGCTTATATCCGTTCTCGACCAGCCACAAGTCCTCGCCCCAGCTGACGGTCTCCTTGCTTTTTAGAGGCTTAAGGGACAGGAGACCTGTATAGTGATAACGGTCAGCCTGAAGATTTACAAGGTCATCCCAAAAATCCACCAACTGTTGCTGCAACCACGCATAGCCACGCTGATAGTCCGGTATCCGGAATAATCTATTTTGAAAGAGCAGCGACAATGAAGTGACCCCAAAAAGTTAGACAATATTTTCAAATAAATACTGTTCAAGCTACTGAAAGGGCTTGTTGTCTGTGTAAGACAGGCGGCAAGCCCTTTAATTTCGCCTTAATTCTTTTGTTATTGTAGTAATCTAAATATTCTATCAGTTCTTGCTTAAAGTGCTCCATGGAGTTAAATTCTTGCAGGTAGAGCAGCTCGCTTTTGAGCAGACCAAAAAAGTTCTCAATCACTGCATTGTCCAAGCAGTTACCTTTGCGGCTCATGCTCTGCCGGATACCCTTGTTTCTGAGCATTTGTTGGTATTGTTTATGCTGGTAATGCCAGCCTTGGTCTGAGTGAAGAATTAAA
>NZ_JNJN01000077.1 GCF_000701665.1 Agathobaculum desmolans ATCC 43058
AAAAGCTAAAATTGTAGAAGGATGGCAACGGCAGCACCCAGAGGGCAAGAAAATTGAGTGTGAGCGCGAAACAGGGTTGAGTCGTCATACTGTTTTGAAGTGGTGGAGAAAGGAGGGAGTGAATGAGTGAAAAGGAGGGAGCAAGACGAGCTTTTGACGGTACAAGAGTTTGCAGAGAAAGCGGGTATTTCGGTTCAAGCTGTTTATAAAAGGTTAAACAACTCATTAAACTCCTATGTTAAACTTGTTAATGGGCGAAAAATGCTGAGGGTATCAGCATTGTATGAGGTTTATGGGGTGAATGTTGAACAACCTATTAAACCTTGTATTCAACCCGGATTAAATCATGAAACCGATAATTCCGAGGTTATTTTTTTGAGGAAACAGGTGGAGCAGCTGCAAGCGGAGCTGTCTAAGGAACGGCAACACAGTCGAGCGTTGGCAGAAAGGGTGGTAGTGTTGGCAGATCAAGCCCAAAGATTGCAGCTTGCCCAGATGTCACCGCAGTTTATTGATGAGGGCGGTGCTGCTGATCTAGCAGAGACAGAGCCAATATCACAAGTACAGCAGTCAGAGCTGGAGCAGCCCAAGAATTGGTGGAGCCGAATTTTTAGGAGGCATAGATAGATGTGATATTAGAGGGTGATGGGATAAGAAAAAATGTTAGTGTTTTTTGTTTTGTATGTTTCTTGAAAGGAGTTTACTTATGAAGAGATTTTTAATTCTTGGTAATATTATTGCTGTTGCATTATTTACTTTGGTAGCGTGTGGGTCAAATACAGTACAGGACACTGCATCAAAGGAACTCGGAATTTCTGTGTCTGGTGGTAAAGAAGTTTCAAATTTCAATGAATATAGTGGTGGTGAGGGGCGTTCTTGTATTGCGATCAGTTTTGATGATGATACAGTTTTAGAGGAAATTAAGGGAAATTTTGAATGGAAAGCATTTCCTCTTGATGATACAATGCAAGCCCTTATTTATGGATTGGAAGATGAAACAGGTGGCACAAGTGGACCGTTTTTAAGTGATAATCAGCAAAATGCTTTAGTGCCAGATATTCAAAATGGTTATTATATTTTGATTGATCGTCATACTGAAAAGGACAAAGCGACTGGAGCGGATATTCTCAATAGGGGTTCTTTCAATTTTACTGTTGGACTCTATGATATAGATACCAACACTTTGTATTCCTGCAAGCTTGATACTTAAATGGAAAACAAGAACACACCAGACCGAAATCTGGTGTGTTCTTGTTTTTATGTAAATTGATTTACGCGGTAAAGTTGACATTTATTTTGATTTTGTGCAAAACAAATGTGTTTTGGCAGAGCCAAGCCCAGTTATTTACCGCAGTGGTAAATATACTGCTGTAATCGTTATCTAAAGCGAAGTCAAAAACATCATAGATATTTGTTTTGTATTTTGTGCCAGACTTAGTAAGGGTTACAGTGGCATTGTGGAGAGCATAGAACAAATCTGAGTTGTCAGATTTTGTGAACTCCACCACCTTTTTGTTAGAAGTTTTGTTGCTGTTCTTGGTTGAGGATAGGAAGTTTTTGAAAGCGGAAGAGGTTTTGATTTTTGCAGCAAAAGCGCCATCATTTTCTGTGTAGTTCTGGGCCAGTACAGAGTGTTCGACTGCTTTTGCAGCACAAGGATAGCCCAATAATTTGGCTGCTTGTGCTGCTGCTAACCACGCTGCTTTGAGCTGTAGGATATTGATAGTTCCTGGAGGTTGGATGCTTCTTGTGGTAGCAGAGTTGTATTTGCTATAAATGTTGTTGATGTAGGTATTGAGTTCATCAATAGACATTGTTTTGATCTTTGCAGCTTCTGCAATTAGATAATCGCTGTTTTCACGAATGATTGGATCAGAGCTTTTCGATAAGGTTTCTTCGTTGATTTTCAGTTCGGGAACAGAAGCCCACATAGCGAAAGCATCGTCAGAAAAAGTGTTTTGTGGTTCTGCTGCGAAAGCAGGGATCGACAGAGAGAAAAGTATTGTTACAGATAGCAAAGATGATATGATTTTCTTCATAGTTATATCTCCTAAAAGCAAAAATTATCGTGTCTGATTGTTCAATTTCATCTCCCATTGGAACCACTCCTTTCTGTGTTTCAATAGAGAATTTCACATCACAATTATATCAATGGTTTGTCAATATGGCAATATCGATAAATAGTACAATGGTAGTATTACAATACATGTTGGATAAGTGAATAAAAAGGATGAAGGGAACGGGTGAGGTCATCGAGTAAGAGAAAAGGAACGGCAGTGTTGTGCATGGGAGAAAAGGTTGACTAAACTGGAATAATCGGAGTATAATAATTATAGCCAAGAATGTGATGGCAATCCGTTCATGATGAACGCGAACACCCTCGGAGTAGCCGCTCCGAGGGTGTTCTTTTTTTGCTTACTGCTTGCCGATCTTGCCGTCAAGCCACTTGCAGATGTAGTAGCCAACTACGCTTGCTGCGACGGAAAGAAAGAATGTGATGACTCCGTCCATGATTTCACCTCCTCCCGAAGTACCGGGACGGAGTGGCAAGCAGCATTGTCATTGTAACACAGGTTGCTTATTAACGACAAGGGGGATATGCTGCGGAAAGCAGCAAGGGGAGAAACTCCCCTTAGCTCGCGGCAGCGCACATTAACTTTGCGGAGCAAAGTATAATGTGCTATACTTTACCTAAAGGATTTTGTCGGGTTAAAAGCCTTTGGGTAAAGTATGGAGGTGCAGCGGGATGAGCTATCAGGTGATTCATATGCAGAAGTTCAAAGGGACTACAGTGGGAGGGATTGAGATACACGCTGAGCGATTGCGGGAGGGGGTGTCTCATAGCAATCCAGATATCGACTGGAGCCTAACCTACATGAATTATCAGCTGCACGCGCCGGCTCTGCATGCGCATGGGACATATGCCAGGCGCATAGACGATCGGCTGCGTGCGCTGGGTGTGACCAGGATCCGAAAGGATGCAGTAAAACTATGCGGATTCATTGTGTCCTCAGATTCGGACTTCTTTGACACGCTGACGCCAAAGGCACGAAAGGAATTTTTTGAACAGTCGTATAATTTTTTTGCCGAGCGATATGGCAAGGAAAATATTTTATCAGCAGTAGTGCATTTGGATGAAGCAACACCCCATATGCACCTGTACCTAATGCCAATCACGTTGGATGGACGATTGTGCTGTAAGGATGTTTTTACACGACAAGAATTGCTGGAGCTGCATACTGCATACCATCAGGCTGTGGGAGCTGCCTACGGTTTGGAACGCGGAGAGGGTGCAAATGCAGGAAAGCGGCGCAAACACCTGACTGAACCAGAATACAAGGCGTACATGGAAGAGATTCATAAAGCCGCCCAGAAGCTTCAGGATGCGTCGGAGGAACTTTGGCATGTCAACATGCGTCGGACAGCCCTTAAATGCTTTACAGACGAGTTACGGGCATCTATGGAGAAATTGCCGCAGGTTGAAAAGCTACTATCCGAGATAAAGCCTCAAAAAACCATGTTGGGTGGAGTTCGTGGAGTAAGCTATGACGAGGTTGAGAAGTTGGTCAGCTCGGCCGCGATTGGTCTTGAGGTACAGAAGCGTTGCGCAAAACTAATCGAGCGAATTGATGCAATTCAGGAAATGCCTTATGAAGCACTGCCTAAAGACAAAAATGCCGAAAAAGTGCAGGAGCTGAGACAGGTCGTAAAACGACAGGAAGCAATTATAGAGAAGTACGATCGTACATTCAAGCGACTTCCTCCAGAAATGCAAAAGAAGTTGCTACAGCCAAAGTGTCAGCAGAAATATCAACGCCAACAGGACGGACCGATGCTGTAAGTTTACAGATAGTGAACTAAAATTTATAGAGAGCAAACGCAGATATAGAGTTCTTCAGATTGAAGTGGGAGAGCAACCAGACGGTTGGACAATGCGTGCAGCTCTTGAATGGTAGGAAACTTCCTCCCCACTTACCCAGCAGAGGGATAAACAAAATGGGCGGTATCGGGCGGTATCGGTTATAATGAAAAAATGTGCAAAAATCTATTGATAAGATTAGCGGTCAAGGGGGGAGGGACAGTAGCATTTTATTATATCTGTAACATAGAGAAAAATACTTGATTTTGGGGTGGTGTTAGGTAGGTATGAAGCGAAATTATAAGACGGTTTCAGAGTGGAAAAAGGCGTATCGAGATAAGGAAAAACTGATGAATGAGCGAGGGTTTTCAGAGGTGAAGCCGAAAGAGTTTTACAGGGCTTTGTTTCCGGCTGGAAGTTTGCAAAGATCGATAGGGGACGGAAAAGGGAATGTTATTGCCAGTCAGTTACGTCCTAAGGGTGAGGGAAAGACAAGGCAATGGATAGTTGACGATACTTTGGAACGGTTGGATAAGGTTGTGGGGGATAGTTTTGGGCTTATTCCACCTATTTCTTTCTTTGGGAAGAGCCATACCAAGGAGAATGCCCATCAGCTTTTTGCAATGGTGATTGATATTGATTATGTAGGTTTGCAGCAGCTTAAAAATATGTTGAAGCAGTTTGGGAACGGAGTGCAGCTTTGCCCGTCATTTTTGGTATCTTCTGGTAAGGGGGTACACTTGTACTATCTTTTTCAAGAGCCGATAGAATTGTATCATAACATGGAAAAAACGCTTGCGGAGCTGAAAGAAGCTCTTATTCGTAGGAATTGGAACGATACCAGCAGCATACGTCCAGATAATCCTGATATAACTGGTATTTATCAAGGGTTTCGGTGTGTAGGTAGCTTGTCGAAGCTGGGAGAGGGTTTTCCCGTCAAGGCGTGGCAGCTTACAGATCAACGCTATACGCTGGAGGAAATCAAGGCATCTATACCGAGTTGTAAGGTGGACTTGTCCCTGATCTATGAGAAGCCGAAGCAAGAGAAGCGGAAAAAAGGTATTACGCTGGAGGAAGCTAAGGAACTTTATCCAGCATGGTATCAGTTAAAGATAGTAGAGGGACAGTCACTTAGGAGAACATGGACTTGTAAGCCAGCTCTTTATGAGTGGTGGAAGCATAAAATGAGTGATGAAGTTAAGGTAGGTGGTAGGTACTTCTCCATTATGGCTTTGTGTGCTTATGGTTTGAAATGTGGTATTTCAGAACGGCAAATCAAGCAGGACGCATACAGTTTTTTAGAGCATTTGGAGAGTTTGACCGAGGACGAGGACAACCATTTTACCAAATCGGATATACAAGATGCTTTTAAGGCGTTGAAAGCAGATAACAGGTTTTTGTCTACGATAGCAAGTCGGGCATGGATTGAAAAGACTACGAAAGTATCGATACCGCCGAATAAGCGGAATTATAGAAAACAGGAGGTTCATTTGAAGATTGCGAGGGCAACACTTGTAATTATGAATGAGGATAATGGAAAGCCTTTACAGGGTAGACCCGAAAAAGCTAAAATTGTAGAAGGATGGCAACGGCAGCACCCAGAGGGCAAGAAAATTGAGTGTGAGCGCGAAACAGGGTTGAGTCGTCATACTGTTT
>NZ_JNJN01000078.1 GCF_000701665.1 Agathobaculum desmolans ATCC 43058
CTTTCACTCTGATCAAGGGTGGCAGTACCAGCACGTGTACTTCAGGCAGGCACTTAAAGATCACAAAATCATTCAATCCATGTCAAGGAAGGGTAACTGTTACGACAATTGCATCATGGAGACCTTCTTTGGACGGATGAAAAACGAGATGTTCTACGGGCATGAAAAAGAGTATTCCTCTTTTGAAACGTTTGCTAAGGCTGTTGACACCTACATAAATTACTACAACAACGAAAGAATCCAAGCGAAAACAAAATGGATGCCTCCCGCAAAATTCAGAGAGGCATCCATGTGCACCTAATTCAATTTTTAATGTGTCCAGAATCCTGGGTACATATCACATATCAGACTTCGATGGTTTTTTTATTAGTTATTCAATTGCACAACTTGGCAAAGAATTTGATCTTTTACGTTTTGGAAAAAACTACATCCTCAATATCGAGTTAAAAAGCGAATTGAAAATTGCACAAAAAGAAAAAAAGATTCTTAAACAAATGCACGAAAACTACTATTATTTGAAATTTTTAAACACTCCAATAGAACTTTTTACTTTCGTGGAAAATGACGGATTTTATAGGTATAATATTGAATCTAGTACTATTGATAAGATAAAACCCGAAACACTTGCAGAATGTATATGTGAACAAGACGTTGATTATTCTGTTAATCCTGATAACAAGTTTGTCCCTTCCAATTATTTAATTTCACCATTTAACTCTACCGCAGCTTTTATCAATAATGAATATTTTTTAACTAGCGCACAACAACGGATTAAAACTGAAATATTATCTGAACTTACTGAAAATCCACTTATGTTTTTCTGTATTTCTGCAAATGCAGGGACTGGAAAAACTTTATTAACATATGACATTGCAAATGAATTAATGTCCACCAATAAAAACATTTTATTAATCCATTGTGGAATTTTAAATCGAGGACATATTAAACTAATTTACCGCTACAAGTGGAACATTGTTTCTATTAAAGATATATCAAACAATAAAGAAAATATAAATCTTGACAATATTGACTTTATCTTTGTAGATGAGTCACAAAGAATACGTTTTTCCCAACTAGAAGCATTAACCAAAAAAGCTGTAGAAAAACAAATTCCAATGCTATTTTCATATGATACGAAACAATATTTGAAAACAGGTGAAACACTTGATTTAAGCAATTACCTCAATAACACTTACCCCCACTTAATAACATCTACCAAGAAGTTAACAAACAAAATAAGAACAAATAAAGCCATATCATCGTTTATTACAAACCTTCTTGAAATAGGGAAAAGTCATGACAATTTACACTATGACTGTATCACTATAGATTATTTCAATAATATTCAAGATTTAACTGAATATATTGATTTTCTTGAACAAAATGGGTGGAAACCCATCACATATACCTCATCTTCCCGAACCATTGACTCTTATAATCAACTATCAAAACTATGTAACACCAATGCCCATGCCGTAATTGGTCAAGAATTCTCAAAAGTTGTGTTTGTAATGGATAACAACTTCCAATATAATGAGAGAAATCGATTGACTGCACGTTCAAGCTACTATGATGCGAAAGGCATGCTATATCAGATCGTTACTAGAGTAATCAATGAGCTGAAAATTATTATACTTAACAACCCTAAACTATATGAAAAACTATTAGAAATAAAAGCTATGGGTAATTAATATATAAATCAGCTTAGCTTTGCATAATAACTCGACAAACAAAACTTCTATTTTAATTGTATCCATTCACATTCTACATTGAGTTGATAGGCAGCCGCTAGTACGTCTGTCAAAATGTCTGTCAAACTTCCGTCATTTGATGAAAATGCCCTCTGGAACAATCCTCTCGCCTTGCTTTTACGCAACGCAGATTTCAGAACTTTTTCGCAACTTATTCTGCGAAAAACCATTCTTCCGCTGAATTTTCGTTCTTCTTTAAATGGAATCAGTACAACCAGAAAACACACGGAAATACACCGGAATTTACACATTCTGGTAACTCTGACTCTGTTTGTGAGGGTTCGAATCCTTCTTCGGCTGCCACCGAAAAAGCAGCTTTTCTGATGAAAAGCTGCTTTTTTATTTTTCCACCTCTCTGTTTCACCCTTGCCAAATCACAAAAGTACGAAGAATATGAAAGAATGTCTTCTAATCCCTTCTCCTCAATTGACCCGCCGTCCCCGGCGGGTTATTTTTGCACGCCGCTCAGTTACTCCGACATCCCCATATTCAGTGTTTTCAGCGCAATCACTTCAGAATCATTCATATGCGCGGCAACCGCATTGAAGTATCCGCAGATCAGGTACACGTCAATGCGATCGCCCCCGGGTGGATCAACGCCCCCATGTACTGCGCTGCAACTGACAACGATCCCCCGCGCCGCGCCAAGATCCTCGGCCGTATCCAGATGAACCGCGTCGGCGATCCCGACGACATCGGCTGGGCAGCAGTCTTTCTGTGCTCGGAAGCTGCAAAGTACATCACCAGCGTGCGCCTGCCGGTGGATGGCGGCGCTCTGGTTGGGTTCTGATCACCTGCCTGCGCCCTCCTTCCCCGGCTCTTTCCGCTGCCATTTGTTTTTCCTCTCTCCTGCCGCCGGTGTGCATGCACACCGGTGGCATTGTCATTTTTAGATAGATTCCACGCCCGCTTTTTATCATTTTGACGATACGCTTACGGCCTATCGTCAACTATACCCAAAAGATACTTACAATTTACCAAATTTATTGGTTTATCCTGTTGAATTTAACGGTTGACGCATCTTTTCCTATGTGGTATATTGATTATGCGAACAAGAAATAACAAAAAGTTGTGCAAAATACAACCGAAACCGGATCATCTCTTCCCTTCAAAAAACGATCGTCCGGTGTATCCGGCCGCATTAGGCGGCCTGTTTTATGGCAGAAAGCCGGCGCTCCGTCGGCATCGGCAATAAATCACCAAACAAAAAGGAGACTTGAACATGGATTTCCATCTGACCCGTGAACAGGAACTGGTTCGCCAGATGATGCGTGACTTCACCGAAAACGAAGTTAAGCCCATCGCAGCAGAAACCGACAAAACCTCTACTTATCCCCGCGAGAACATCGACAAGCTGTTCGATCTGGGCGTTATGGGCATGATCGTGCCGGAAGAATTCGGCGGCGCCGGTGCAGACGACCTCTGCTCGGCCATTGCGATCGAGGAGCTTTCCAAGCAGTGCGCCTCCACCGGCGACATCCTCGCAACCCACAACGGTCTGTGCTGCGGCCCGATCATTCAGAACGGCACCCCCGCGCAGAAGGAGAAGTACCTCCGCATGCTGACCGAGGGTCACAAGGTAGGCGCTTTCGCGCTGACCGAGCCGGACGCCGGTTCTGACGCTGCCAAGGGCACCTGCACCGCTGTGCTCGAAGGCGACCACTATGTTCTGAACGGTTCCAAGATCTTCATCACCAACGGTTATGTGGCAGACGTTTTCGTTGTATTTGCCATGACCGATAAATCCAAGGGCACCCGCGGCATCTCTGCCTTCATCGTAGAAAGCTCCTTCCCGGGCTTCTCGGTTGGCAAGCACGAGGAAAAGCTCGGCCTGCACGGCTCGCCCACGTCGGAAATCGTGTTCACCGACTGCATCGTTCCGAAGGAAAACCTGCTCGGTCAGGAAGGCAAGGGCTTCAAGATCGCCATGCAGACGCTGGACGGCGGTCGTATCGGCATTGCCGCGCAGGCGCTCGGCATCGCAGAGGGCGCAATGGAAGAATCCATGAACTTTGCCAAGACCCGTGAGCAGTTCGGCCGTCCGATCTCCAAGTTCCAGAACACCCAGTTCGTATTTGCCGATATGCATGTTGCGATTGAGGCTGCCCGCCTGCTGACCTACAAGGCCGCGACCCTCAAGACCGAGGGCAAGCCCTTCACGCTGGACGCAGCTACCGCCAAGCTGTTCGCTTCCGAGGCTGCTATGAAGATCACCACCAAGGCTGTACAGATCCACGGCGGCTACGGCTACACCAAGGATTACCCGGTGGAGCGCATGATGCGCGACGCCAAGATCACCGAGATCTACGAAGGCACGAGCGAGATCCAGCGCGTCGTTATCTCCGGCAACATTCTCGGCAAGTAAGGAACAGGAGGAATACTGAACATGAAAGCAATCGTTTGTGTAAAGCAGGTTCCGGATACCTCCGGCAAGGTAGCAGTCAATCCCGACGGCACCCTGAACCGTGCTTCTATGGCCACCATTATCAACCCGGACGACAAGAACGCTGTGGAAGCGGCGCTCAAGCTCAAGGACGAGGCCGGCTGCAAGGTCGTTGTTGTCACCATGGGTCCTCCCCCGGCACAGGGCATGCTGCGTGAGCTGCTCGCCATGGGCGCGGACGAGGCCGTACTGGTTTCCGCCCGTGAGTTCGGCGGCTCGGATACCTTCGCTACCTCCCAGATCCTCGCGGCTGCGATCAAGAAGATCGGCCTTGAGGACGACGATGTCGTATTCTGCGGCCGTCAGGCGATCGACGGCGACACCGCACAGGTCGGTTCCCAGATCGCGGAGAAGCTGAATATCCCGCAGATCTCCTACGCGGCAGACATTAAGAAGGAAGGCAGCACCGTTACCGTTAAGCGTATGCTCGAGGACGGCTACATGACCATTCAGGCCAAGACCCCCTGCCTGATCACCTGCATCAAGGAGCTGAACCTGCCCCGCTACATGTCCATCAAGGGCATCATGGGCTGCTACTCCAAGCCGGTCGAAGTATATGACTACAACGCCCTCAAGGACGATCCGCTGATCGATCCCGCTACTATCGGCCTGAAGGGCTCCCCCACCAACATCTTCAAGTCCTTCACTCCCCCGCAGAAGGGCCAGGGCAAGATGCTCGAGGGTGCAGATATGGCTGCCTGCGAAGAGCTGGCTGCTGCGCTTCAGAAGAAGCACATCATTTGATTGAAAGGGGATTTCTGAACAATGGCTGATTTCAATAACACGAACCTCGCCGATTTCAGCGGCGTATGGGTATTCTGTGAGCAGCGTCAGGGCAAGCTGCAGCCGACCGTGCTGGAGCTGATCAGCGAAGCGCGCAAGCTCGCGGACGATATGGGCACCGAGGTATGCGGCCTGCTGCTGGGCGGCAAGGGCGTAGGCGACGCGATGGCGAAGGAGCTGGGCGCGTACGGTGCGGA
>NZ_JNJN01000079.1 GCF_000701665.1 Agathobaculum desmolans ATCC 43058
AAGCAGGAGAAAAAGAGAGTCGCTGCGGAGTTACAGCTCCACAGCGACCAGTGCCTTCAATACACATCCCAAGCATATTTCCAGCTAACTAAACAATACGGCATTACACCGTCTATGTCAAGGAAAGGAAATCCTTATGATAATGCCATGGCGGAAAATTTCTTCTCTATCCTCAAAACAGAGTGTATTTACCGACACAAACCAGCTACCTTTGCTGAAGCAAACGAAATGATTGACCGCTATATCTGTTTTTACAACCATGAGCGCATCCAGTTAAAAACCGGAGAGGCGCCGCTGGCGCGACGCCTCTCCACTTAGAACTCAATATTTCCTATCAGGGGCTCTTTTTTGTACTGTCCGCACAATCTGGGGCAGTTCAGCATGAGCCGGGTTTTGGTTTGTAACTGCCTATACGAAAAATTTTCTCGCTCAAAGCGTCAAAACAGAGGTATTGCCTGCGGTTTGACACCGGTGCAGACAAATGCAGGCTTAGCCCTGCACCGCGATAACCTCAACCTCTACCTTGGCGCCGAGCGGCAGCTTGGCAACCTGTACGCAGGAACGCGCCGGTGCGCCTTCGGGGAAGTACTTGCCGTATACGCTGTTGAATGCGGCAAAGTCATTCATATCTGCCAGAAAACAGGTAGTTTTGATCACGCGGTCGAAGGATACGCCGCCGCGCGCCAGCACGCACTTCAAATTGTGCATGACCTGCTCGGTCTGCCCTTCGATGGTATCTGCCTCGATCTTGCCGGTTTTGGGGTCGATCGGGATCTGACCAGAGGTGAAAATCAGGTTGTGTGCGGCAACGGCCTGTGAATACGGGCCAACTGCAGCGGGAGCGAGATCGGTGTGCAGGACTTCTTGGATTGCCATGGGGTAATACTCCTTTGTGTATCAAAAAATTGGATAAACGAGTGAAACATCACACAAAGTGTGCGGGTACGAGACGGTTTATTTCTTTCCGCCCTTGATTTTTTTCAGACGCTCGGTGTTGGACAGGATCTTTTTGCGGATGCGCACGCTTTCAGGCGTGATTTCGAGCAGTTCGTCGTCGCCGAGGAACTCAAGCGCCGCTTCGATCGACATTTGGCGCGGTGGGATCAGACGCAGTGCATCATCCGAACCCGAGGCGCGCATGTTGGTGAGCTGCTTTTTCTTGCAGACGTTCACGGCCATATCTTCGCCGCGCGGGTTTTCACCGACAACCATGCCTTCATACACTTGTGTGCCCGGGCCGATGAACAGCGGGCCGCGCTCCTGTGCATTGAACAGTCCGTAGCCTACGGCTTCGCCGGCTTCGAAGGCGATCAGCGAACCGGTGGTGCGCTTGGAGATCTCGCCCTTGTACGGCTGATAGCTGTGGAAGACCGAGGACAGGACGCCTTCGCCCTTGGTATCGGTTAAAAATTCCGTGCGGTAGCCAAACAGGCCGCGTGCCGGGATCAGGAATTCCAGACGCATCCGATCCGAGCCCTTGGGATTCATGGAAACCAGCTCGCCCTTGCGGGAACCCATTTTTTCCATAATCGAGCCGACCGCGTCTGCCGGTACGTCCGCGATCATGCGTTCGACCGGCTCGCACTTGACGCCGTCCACTTCGCGGAACAGTGCCTTGGGCGCACCGACCTGAAATTCGTAGCCCTCGCGGCGCAGGTTTTCGATCAGGATGGACAGATGCATCTCACCGCGGCCGCAGACGCGGAAGGAGTCGGTGGTGTCGGTTTCGTTGACACGCAGGGACACATCCTTGAGCAGCTCGCGGAACAGGCGCTCGCGCAGATGGCGCGAGGTGACGAACTTGCCTTCACGGCCGGCAAACGGGGAGTCGTTGACCGAGAAGGTCATTTCGACCGTCGGCTCGGAGATCTTGACAAAGGGCAGCGCTTCTACCTGTGCGGGGTCGCACAGCGTTTCACCGATGGTAACATTTTCAATGCCGGAGAAGCAGACGATCTCGCCTGCGGTGGCGGATTCGACCGGACGGCGCTCCAGCTCTTCGATCGTATACAGCGTGACAAGCTTGGCGGTATAGGGCTGGGTTGCACCGTGGTAATCGCATACCGTAACCTGCTGGCCGACCTTGAGCGAGCCGCGCTCGATGCGGCCAATGCCAATGCGGCCGACATATTCGTTATAGTCGATCGAAGAAACCAGCATCTGCGCCGGGCCTTCGGTATCTACCTGCGGGGCGGGAATGTGTTCGAGGATCTGTTCGAACAGGGGGGTCAGATCGGTGCCCTCTACATTCGGGGACATGGAAGCCGTGCCTGCGCGGCCCGAGCAGTAAACGATCGGGCTGTCGAGCTGTTCATCGGTCGCATCCAGATTGAGCAGCAGCTCAAGCACTTCGTCGCCGATCTCATTGAGGCGTGCATCCGGACGGTCGATCTTGTTGACCGCAATGATGATCTTGTGGCCGAATTCCAGTGCCTTTTGCAGTACAAAACGGGTCTGGGGCATCGGGCCTTCGGCGGCATCGACCAGCAGAACAACGCCATCTACCATTTTGAGGATACGCTCAACCTCGCCGGAAAAGTCCGCGTGGCCCGGGGTATCGACAATGTTGATTTTGACATCCTTATAATGTACCGAGGTGTTTTTGGCCAGAATGGTGATGCCGCGCTCGCGCTCGATATCACCGGAGTCCATCACGCGTTCTTTCACGACCTGATTTTCGCGGAAGGCGCCTGCCTGCTTGAGCATCTGGTCGACCAGCGTGGTCTTGCCATGGTCAACGTGGGCAATGATGGCAATATTGCGCAAATCGTTTCGGATCATATACTTTCCTCCATCTGCGGATTATTTTCGTGCAGATATTATTATATCCGCTTTTTCGTTGATTTTCCAGTGCCGGCACGTCAAAATTTGTACAAATTAACCGTGGAAAACTGTCCATTTTTGTGCTTTCGGCGTATTTTGCACGGTGGATCTGGGCATATCGGCGTGACGGATGCTTTCCCTATGGAAAATGGGGACAGGCTATGCTATAATGATTTCACAATACTGTAATGTAGATAGAGGGAGAAAGCCTATGAAAGGAATCATTTTGGCTGCCGGAAAAGGCTCGCGCCTGTATCCGATGACACGCCCTGTGTGTAAGCCGCTGCTGCCGGTTTATGATAAGCCGATGATCTATTATCCGCTGGCAGCGCTGCTGCAGGCGGGTATCCGCGATATTCTGATCATCATTCCGCCCGGAGAGGAAGGCCCTTTTTACCGTCTGCTCGGTTCGGGCGGACGCTTTGGTGTGAATATCACCTACGAGGTGCAGGAGGTCGCACGCGGCATTGCGGATGCGCTGCTGATTGGGGAGCAGTTTGTCGGTAATGATGATGTGTGCCTGATTCTGGGCGATAATATCTTCTATTCACCGGATTTTGAGCGCTATCTGCAGCAGGCGCTGGCGTATCCGGTGGGCGGCCGTGTGTTCGGCTATTATGTGGAAGATCCCCGCGCATTCGGCGTGGTGGAGTTTGATGAGGCGGGCTGTGCGGTGTCGATCGAAGAAAAGCCGCGTTACCCAAAATCCAACTACATTATTCCCGGTCTGTATTTTTACGATAACAGCGTGATGGAGATCGCGCGCAATCTGCAGCCCTCTGCGCGGGGAGAGCTGGAGATCACGGACGTGAATCTGGAATATCTGCGCCGGGGTGCGCTGCATGTGGTCACGCTGGATCATGACTTTGTCTGGTTGGATGCAGGCACCGTGGACAACCTGCTTTCCGCAGCGCAGGAGATCAAGCGCGTGCAGGATGAGACCGGACGCTATGTGGCCTGTCCGGAGGAGATCGCCTATCAGCGCGGCTATATCAGCCATCAAACCGTGCTGCGGCACGCCGCGGATCTGGATAAAACATTGTATGGGCGCTATCTCGAGTGTCTGTAAAGGAGAAGAACAGTATGTCAGTTTATACCGAAACCAAAACCTACCGCACCAAAGCGCATATGGGCATGATCGATGTGAGCGATGATTTCCGCGCGGCGGTGCATAACGCCTGCCGTAATACCGGGATGCGGTCGGGTATTATCACCGGCTTTACAACCGGCGGCGTGGCCGGTTTGACAACGCTGGAATTTGAACCGGGCATGGTGTATCACGATCTTAAGGCCGCAATGGATGTGTTTTCTCCTTATACGGACGACACCGGCCGTGTGATCCATTACCAGCACCACGATACATGGCATGATGATAATGGCTCGTCGCACATCAAGGCGGCGCTGCTGTCGCCGTTTATCACGATCCCCTTTGTTGAGGGAGAGATCACGCTCGGACCGTGGCAGAATCTGACACTGGTCGAGTGCGATACGCGTGACCGTACGCGGGATATCGTGTTTCAGGTGATGGGTGAGTAATCGACAGTCTCTCGATCGAAACCACGCTTGTGATCAATTTGCGACTGTGAATCGCGCCCTTTTGGCACAGTTCTCCGTCGTCTTGTATCAAAACCCGCGACACGTGTCGCGGGTTTTTACGAAAATTGTAGCTTGCTGCAATTTTCCATTTGATACGCGCTGCGGCGCGGAAGTTTTTCGACAAAGTGAAAATCCGCAGGGCATTGCCCTGCGGATTTTTTATAAAGATGATGGCGGGGCTGCGATCTATGCCGCTGCGTAACCGCAGCGGTATTCGCGCGGGATGCTCCGACCCGCAGCGGATACGGGAGGTAAATCAGGCAGCCCGCTTGATCCATCGGTGAAAACAGCGCTTACTTAGCAGCCTTAGCCGCCTTGATCGCGTCGATCATGAGCGGAACAACCTTGAACAGGTCGCCGCAGATGCCGTAGTCTGCTACGTCGAAGATCGGAGCGCCCTCGGCCTTGTTGACCGCGATGATGCACTCGGAATCCTGCATGCCGGCCTTGTGCTGGATCGCACCCGAGATGCCCAACGCAACATACAGCTTCGGATGTACGGTCTTGCCCGTCTGGCCAACCTGATGGTCGGCAGACAGCCAGCCGGAATCGATCGCCGCACGGCTGCCGCCGATGACTGCGCCGTTGAACTCGGCTGCCAGCTCTTCCGCCAGCTTGATGCCCTTCTCAACATCCTTGGAGATGCCGCGGCCGACGGATACGACAACCTCAGCGCCGGTCAG
>NZ_JNJN01000080.1 GCF_000701665.1 Agathobaculum desmolans ATCC 43058
AGCGTGCCCCGGCAGACGAGCCTGTGTTCCTGTTCTTGGACAAGAAGCGTGCCGAGGGTAAGCCGTACTACGTTTACATGACGGCTGGTGCCAACAAGTTCCTGCGCCGTTATTACGGCAAGGTGATGACCTACTTCTCTACTCTGGAGGGTCTGCCGCTTGTAGATATGGATTCCACCGGCCTGCAGCACGCGGACTAATCAACTGTAATTGACTCTTTCCGGTCGGCGTGTTTGCGGCGGCCTTTTTGTGTTGCACTTGTTTTCTACCTGCCGCCTACAAAGTTTTCTTTCGTCAAGTCCTGTTCGGGGCTTGACTTCTTATTTGCAGGCTTTGGCTTTCCCATATTGCCCGCCTGGGCAGCGGGATTGACCTTTAGATTGTAGTGCCGTACCGCATGGTTGAACACGGCGCTCAACTGATTGTGCAGCGTTTTTAAGTACACCGGAGAGTAGGGCTTGCCGTTCTTGTCCCGGTAACCCAGCATTTCATTCTGCCAGGCGATGACCTCCTTGGAGTGAATGTCGCACATCTTCCGCTTGCCGAAGTACGGCACCAACTTCTTGTAGAGGATATGCTCTTTCGTCCCCCAGGTGTTTTCCTTGATACGGCCTTTCATGTCCGCCACATAGACAGCCACGAAGTTTTCAAAGGTCATTTCCAGGTCGGCGGTCTGTTGTTGCAGGAATGTCCGCTCCCACTCCAGAGCCTCCCGCTTGGTGGGAAAGCCCCGTTTCATTTTCTTTACTTTCTTGCCCGTCCAGTCCTCGTAGTAAAAGGACGCATACCATGTGCCCTTTGCCTTGTCTTTGTATGCCGGCATTGTGGTTCCCTCCTTATTGTCTGTCCCGCAGCCCATAGAATTTTTCCTCGAAGTAGCGCCTGCTTACCCGTCCGGGAATGGTGAGAAAGCCTTTTTTCTTCAGCTCCTCGTTCATCTCCCGCACCAGCTTGTAGGCGTAGGGCTTGGAAATGCCCAGCTCCCTGGCGACCTCCTCTGCTCTCACAAACAGCTCCTTTTCCATGGTCAGCACCTCCTTATTTTAGTTTCGCAAATATGTTAATGTCACCATCTTCATTATACATTAACATAAGTGTTAATGTCAAGAATTTATTTCGCATTTTTGTTAAAGATTATCTTGCATCTTTCGCTTTTTTGCGCTATACTATTGGCAAAGGCGGTGGGATATTATGACAGTCGGAGACAAGATAAAGAAAATCCGCACCTTTCGAGGCATGACACAAAAGGAATTGGGGCTTGCTATCGGCTTTGAGGAAAAGGGAGCGGACAACCGGATCGCCCAGTATGAGACGAATTACCGTGTTCCGAAACGGGAACTGCTGGACAAGATGGCCGAGGCGCTGCGGGTAGACCGCCAGAACTTCTACACCATCGCCCCCGGCTCTGCCGAGGACTTCATGCGGACATTCTTCTGGCTGGACGAGGACAGCCCTGGCGCTATCCGCCTGTTCCAACTTGTCCGCAATCCGGGCAGAGCAGGGGCCGCTGATGATACCGCTGTACGGTACAATGATAGCGATGACTGGCCCGCACACCCTCCCGTGGGTATGTACTTCCAGTATGGCCTTGTGGACGAGTTCATGCGGGAATGGCTTTTTCGTCAGCAGGAGTTACACGCCGGGGAGATCACCAGGGAAGAGTATTTTGAATGGAAACTCAACTGGCCCCATACCTGCGACGATGGCCTGGAAAGCGAATATTATATCCCTTGGCGGAAAAATAAATAAGACAAGCAAAAAAACCGCCCTGCTGAATTTGTCGTTCAGCAGGGCGGTTTTGCTTGTCCTTTTGGGATTTTTCTCTTGAGAATACCGGGCGGACACAAATAGTATCAATCCAGTATCAAGAGCAGTATGGACGGGCAAAAAAGCCTGTATTCATGCGGGTTTTCGCCGTTTCGAGCGTCATTCCCACTCGATTGTAGCTGGCGGTTTGCTCGTGATGTCATACACAATACGGTTGATATGCTTTACCTCATTGACAATGCGCACAGAAACACGATCCAGCACCTCATACGGAATGCGCGTCCAGTCCGCCGTCATAAAGTCCGTTGTGGTGACCGACCGAAGTGCCAGCGTATAGTCATAGGTTCGCCCATCCCCCATCACGCCAACCGAACGCATATTGGTCAATACTGCAAAGTACTGATTCATCGTTTGCGTCAATCCGGCCTTAGCGATCTCATCACGGAAGATAAAGTCCGCTTCGCGCAGGGTGTCCAGTTTTTCCTTCGTCACATCGCCGATCACCC
Organism: Agathobaculum desmolans ATCC 43058; assembly: GCF_000701665.1. Classification (GTDB taxonomy): domain Bacteria; phylum Bacillota; class Clostridia; order Oscillospirales; family Butyricicoccaceae; genus Agathobaculum; species Agathobaculum desmolans. The sequence goes on from NZ_JNJN01000080.1 coordinate 2,274, forward strand.
GGATCCCCAGCCCCGGCCCCGGGAACGGTTGGCGCATGACCAGATATTCCGGCAATCCCAGCTCACGGCCAAGCTGGCGCACCTCGTCCTTAAAGAGCAGGCGCAGCGGCTCAATGATCTCCTTAAAATCCACAAAATCCGGCAGTCCGCCCACATTGTGATGGCTCTTGATCACCGCCGCATCGCCCGCGCCGGACTCGATCACATCGGGATAAATCGTACCCTGCACCAAGTAATCGACTTTGCCGATTTTCTTGCCTTCTTCTTCAAAGACGCGGATAAATTCCTCACCGATGATCTTCCGCTTGCTTTCCGGCTCTTCCACCCCGGCTAGCCTGCTGAGAAAACGCTGCTCGGCATCCACCCGCACAAAATGAAATTTCCATTTGGCGAACGCCGCCTCTACTTCATCGCCCTCATCCTTGCGCATCAGACCATGGTCAACAAACACACAGGTCAGCTGATCGCCGACCGCTTCCGCGAGCAGCGCCGCCGCGACCGACGAATCCACACCGCCGGACAGCGCCAGCAGTACCTTACCGCTGCCTACTTTTTCCCGAATGGCTTTGATCGAGGTGTTTTTGTAATCCTCCATCGTCCAGTCACCCTTGGCATGGCAAATCTCATACAGAAAGTTCTTCAGCATCAGGCTGCCGTTCTCGGTGTGATTCACCTCAGGGTGATACTGCACACCGTAAAAGCCACGCACCTCATCCGCAATTGCCGCCGTTGGGCACATTTCAGTATGGCCGACCAGCGCAAATCCCTCCGGCACCTTTGCCATATAATCGCCGTGGCTCATCCACGAAATGCCTTTTTCCGGCAACCCACGGAACAGCTTGCAGGAGGTGTTATAGAAGGTTTCGGTCTTACCATATTCACGCGCAGTATCTGCCTGTGCAGCCGTAACTTCACCGCCCAGCGTATGTGCCATCAACTGACAGCCGTAGCAGATGCCAAGCACCGGAATCCCTAATTCAAACACCGCAGGATCGCACTTAGGCGACTTTTCATCATAAACACTATTCGGTCCACCCGTAAAGATAATACCGATCGGATCCATTGCACGGATCTCCTCAATCGTCGTTTGATAGGGCTTGACTTCGCAGTATACGTTGTGTTCCCGCACACGGCGTGCGATCAACTGATTGTACTGACCGCCGAAATCCAGCACCAGAATAAGCTGATGATTGTCCATTCCTTTTCTCCTTTCCGTATCTATCATCTATCTGCATAAATTATGACACACTTAGATTTACACGACAAGTTTTTTTGTAGTTTTTCCCCACTTTCTGCAATTTTTCTGAAAATACTCTGTGCACCGCCTTGTTTTTTAGGTATATAGACGCTTGCATTGGTGCATACTGCCTGACATAGAACCTTTCGGAAAGGATGTTGCTAATTGAAGGACAAAAAACTCCTGACCGCTGCCCTGCTGCTGCCGGTCACCGTCCTTTTTCTGGGAGCCGCATTGGCCGCCGGTCTGCTTTTTGCGCACGCCGCAGGCAGCGGTCCGACCGTGCCCAACAGAGAGGCGGAAACTTATACCGAAATTCCAATCGAAATCACCCTCACAGCAGATGATCCGGATAGGGATACCGTGCTTTTCCAACTTACGGAGCAGCCACGTCTTGGCACAGCAACCATACAGGGCAACACGCTGCATTATGCACCGGGCAGCCGAACCGGCAGAGATCAATTCTCCTATACGGCAGTAGATGCCACCGGCTGCACAGCACGTCCTGCGCAGATTCGCGTGCGTATCAGCAAAAATAAAACCGGCCTCACCTATGCGGATCTATCCGGTGATCCGACACATTTTGCTGCGCTGCAGCTTGCCGCACGCGGCGTGATGACAGGGGAAACCATAGGTGGCTGTGCGTTTTTTCATCCCTCGCGCACGGTTACACGCAGCGAATTTATTGCCATGGCGACCGCAGCTGCCAGTCTGCCGGTCACTGCCAGTACCCAAACCGACTTCGCTGATGACAGCGGCTTGTCCCCATGGGCAAGACCCTTTATCAGTACAGCTGCTGCGAACGGACTGGTGAGCGGCTATCGTACTGCCGGAGGTCTGACCGAGATTCGCGGTCAAAACCCGATCACCATCGCAGAGGCCAGTGTCATTCTTAACAATCTGCTGCTCCACACCACGGATGGTGCCCATCCCGTGTTCGCCGGCAGCCATACTGCCGGTTCCGACTGGGCTGCACAAGCGATCCACACGCTGACCCGGCTGGATGTGCTTTCCCCGTTTTCTGCCGCGCAGGAGGAAGATACAACGCTTACTCGACGAACTGCATGTGAAATGCTGTACCGCACCATGCAGTTGATCGACTGAACCGCTAACAGAAGCACCCGTTTTCTCGTTTCGAAGGTATCTGTCAGGCGGAGTAACACCGGTGACTGCCCCTCATCCGTAATTTTCCACATCCCCCGTTCTCCACGTAAATAGAAGCAGAGAAGCCGAGGTTAAAATGATCCGCCCCAGTCAAGGTAGACCGGAGAAATAAATAAAATATAGTGCGGTTATGCTCGCCGTTTCCTTTTTCGGGAACGGCGAGCTTGTTTATGCAGCGAACTTTTCTTTGTATTTTTG
>NZ_JNJN01000081.1 GCF_000701665.1 Agathobaculum desmolans ATCC 43058
CCGAGCGTTACCGCAAATGGTGCAAGCGAAACCGTTACCAGTTCAGCATGGAGAAGGCTGCCAAGGTATACGCCCTAGCGAAGTCTGCTGTTGTGCTGGTGCAGAAGACCTCCGTCACGAAAACTCTCGTTCAAGAGGCTGCCAACCAGCTTACAGCAATCTCACGCAGCGTGGAAATTTACCGCAGTGAGATGAACAAGCTGGCGTCTCAGCTCCCGGAATACCCTGTCGTCATGAAAATGTATGGTGTCGGGGAATCCCTCGGGCCACAGCTCATGGCGGAGATCGGCGATGTGCGCCGCTTTGACCGCAAGCAGTCTTTAGTGGCCTTTGCTGGTGTAGATGCACCGCCTTGCCAGTCTGGTACCTTTGAATCGAAGAACAGACATATTTCTAAACGTGGGTCTCCCAGGCTGCGCAAAACTCTCTTTCAAGTCATGTCCACCATCATCCAACACGCACCTGCTGACGATCCTGTATTCCAATTCCTTGACCGTAAAAGACGGGAGGGCAAGCATTATTACGTCTACATGACCGCTGCAGCGAATAAGTTTCTGAGAATCTACTACGGTACTGTCATGGCTTATTTAGAGAAGCTATAACCCCGCCATAAACGATGATTTTCACACCAATTCCATGACCGCCAGAACACAACGGTCTGCTTTTCTATGCTCATTTTTGTGGGATCACCCTTTCCAGATTTTTATTCTTTTAGGCCTTGACAACTCTTGGCAGGTTTTGCAGGCTTCAGTGTAAAAAGAATGGACGCTTCGAGTGAGAGCGCCCATTCTCATTTGTCTTACATGGGCTGACCGGTGACCGGGTTGACCTGCGGCGTCTGCTCCAGACACGCAAAATCGCTCTCAGCATTTGCACGGCCGCTCAGAGGCTCGCCATCGTGGGTCTTGCACACATTGCCAAGGCCGCAGCCTACGCCGCGGTTGCCGCTGTTGTCATACGGGAAGAAGTTGATGGTGACGCGGGCATACATGCCGGAATACACGTCGGTCGGCAGCAGCTCGGCATGCACGTTGCTGATGTGCACGCACTGCGGCTTCTGCTTGCTGGATGCCGTAATGACCCAGTGGCCCTTACACTCCTCGCCGAAACGCTCACCGGCCGGACGGACGCCATCACCGTCATAGATCACGGGATAGCGCATCTGCGGGCGGCTGCCCTTCCAGAAGTTCTTTACGCCGTTTTCATACGCGGCGCTGATGGCCGCACGGATATCCGCTTCGGTAGTCTTGTCGGTCTTGGGGATCAGCAGCGTAGCGCTGTACTTCGGTTCGCCGCCATTGTTGCTGTACGGCTGATCGAGGTGTGCATACGAAATGCGGACCTCACCGGTGAGGCATTTAGTAGGATTGTTCTGATACATGATGTTGTCTCCTTTACTTGTTAATTTCGATTGCTTCAAAGTCAGCAGCTGCGCGGCTGTAAGCCGGCCGCTTGTCGCTCTCCGGCGCCAGTGCAGGCTTGCCATGCGGCTTGATGATGTGCGCACCGCAGAGCTCTGCAAACTGCGCCTTGCCGAGCAGCTTCTCCACGGCAGTCAGGGTGAGAGGTTTACGCTCATAGAGCAGTGCCTCATCAATACCCGCAGCCTTCAGATCAGAAAAGGCCTGATCCACATCGTCGAACTGGCGAACGCTGCGACCTTCAACGGCCTTCCAGCCGGGGATCGTCTTGCCCTCCAGCACCGCCCCCAGTGCGTACTCCTTGACAGCCTCCAGCCACTTGATGAAAGGCTCCGCACAGATAAGGACGTCGCCGATCTCGGTATCGCTCAGAAGGTTCGGCTCTGAAGTGGGCTGATACCGCTCGATCGTCATGTTCGACTCTGCCAGCGCTTTACACTGCGCGCGGGCCTTACAGAACCGGCAGTGGGAGCCGGGGGCAAAATCCCCCTTGCCCTCCCACGCCAGCTTGGCTCGGGGCTGCACATACCCCCCCGCCCACTTGTACAGCTCGTCCGGCGTGGTTTCCCATTCCTCCGGGGCGCCGAGCCGCAGCTGGGCAATGGTAAGGATTACCTTATCAATGCTGTACAGCAGCGAATACTGCGCCAGCGCGCCGATCGCGTAGAGCATCATCTGCGGGTTTTCCTCGGTGGAAACCGGCACGCCCTTGCCATACTTAAAGTCGATCACGCGCATCGTTCCGCCGCCCAGCATGATGCAGTCGGCTGTGCCATAACCGCCGGGCACGTAAGCAGAAAAGTCCACCTGCACCTCGCAGATTACAGACGGCGCGGCGTCGTACTGCATCGCGCAATCCTTGATGTACTCCAGATAGTCGTCCGTGACGTGATCCATCTCGGGGGTGTACAACTCGTCCTTCTTGATCTTGTTGTACGCCCGGGTGTATGCTGTCTTGAACATCGGGGTAAAGTGCTTACGCACCTTCAGCTCAGCCAGCTCATGCGCCAGCGTCCCCTCTGCCGCAAAGCTGCTCCCCTTATCCGGGAACCGCTCGCATAGATCTGCTGACGGCGGGCAGGCCAGCCAGCGGGCCGCGCTCGACGCGCCGAGCTTCGCATGTGTAATCGGGGGCATTAGATCTTCGCCCCCAATCCCCGCAGCGCCGTGGCAAACTCACCGAAGCGAGCTTCCGGCAGATCCATCAACGAATGGACGCTGAAGCTTGCGAGCAGGCTGGTGAGTTCCTGCATGCGCTGCGGCATCAGATGGTCGGTCGCTGCCTTGGCCAGCTGATCGCGGGTGTACATCGGCGCGGTGGTCGTCTGAACCGGAACAATCGGCGCAGTGGTCGTCTGAACCGGAGTCACAGCACCCTGAACCGGAGCCTGCGTAACCGCTACATGCTCCGAAGTCGGCATAGCTACCGCGGGTTCCAGAACCGAAACAGGAGCGGCTGCCGAAGTGGTGTTCATTTCGGTATGGATCTGAACTTCCTTGCAGTTGGCAGTCTTGCCGTTCAGCGCTTCAGCTAAATGATCCAGCGCCGGGATCTCCACAAACACCTTGATTTCCATTACATCAAACCTCCTAATTTGTTGAATACCTTTTTATCCTTTGCCGACAGCTTGCTATAGGCTGCCAGCGTCATCGTGATGTACCCCTTCGGCCAGGTCACCGTAACCATCGGCTCCGGCCAGCCCAGCTCCTCATCAGTCGGCTCAGGAGCCGCGGAAATACCCGGTACGCTGAAGCCATACTTATCTTTGTGGAACAAACCGTTCTTCCTGCAATACTCCCGCTTCCATGCAATTGCCCGCGTTTTACGGATTTGGGCGTGTGCTTCCTTGATCATATCCATGTCACGCCGCCCCTTTCATCCCTGCTGCGATCTGGCGGGCGCATTTCTCGCAGATCGGGCGGTCATAAAAGTCGAACAGATCGTCCTCCCCGCTGCAGAACACGCAACTGCGGCCATATTTGCGCAAAATAATATCCTCGCCCTCCACGAAGATCGCAAGCGGCGTGTTGTGTGGGATCTCCATGGTATCGCGCAACTCCTTGGACAGCGTAATGCGCCCAAGCTCATCCAAGTAGCGAACAATTCCAGTCGATTTCATTTGACAAATCCTCTCCTTGTGGTATTCTATCAGTGAAGTATTTTGCTTTGCCGCTGACGGAGTGCCCGCTCCGAAAGCGGCTTTTCTATTTGGGTGTTGCCAGATCACCCGGCTTTGCGGGACTGTCTCCGGCATTCAGACAACCTCCTTTGCTTATCTGATATCTCCTTCCGATGGAAGTATTCCAGCACGCATACCGCGCTCACTGCCCACGCCAGCCCGATCAGGCCGGTGATCTCAAGCGGTGCGCCGCTGTCCGATGCAGCCGCCGCCGCGATCGGGATAAGCGCCCAAACGGTAAATCGTTTCATTTGTTTTCCTGCTCCTTTAACTTTGCCAATTCAGCATACAGTTCGTTTTTCTCCTTTTTGTAGGTGCGCCGCACCTCTGGCGTGAGGTCTTTGTTCAAAAAATGGTTGATCTCGTTCAGACGATCATAAATCTGCCCGATGCGTTCGTTCATGATGCCGCCTCCATTTCCAACTGCGCGAGCCGTGTCGCCACGTCGCGGATGTGGTAGTAGATATGTTTCCCTGAGCGGATCGCGGGTACTCCTTTTAGAAACTTATACGTCGTTTTCACATTGCAGCCGATGTAGCTGGTCAAATCGGTCGCCGTCATCATGCCAGGCCCGATTTCTTCCGGCGGTCCGCAGCCTTTCATCCGGCGCCGCGCGACGTGCCGCTCCAGTTCTATGCGCAAATCACGCACACGGTTGTAATACATTCTTCGCCCTCCCTTTACTTAATAAGCAAAACAATCTGGGTGATGCTCAGCGCACCCGCCAAAAGCGTAAAAAGCACCATTGCAAAACCGTTCACCTTGCTTCGAGTCAGTTTGTACAAAATCATGTTTTGATTCGATAACAGCAGAATAGCGAATGTGATCAATGACAATTTCATCAAGCTCTCCTCACCTCCTCCTGCTTTGAGTGAATAACTAAAAGCCAGTGAGTCCGAATTAATGGATCATACTTCATAAAAGCAGTGGAAATTCAGTCCCAGACAAGGTATAATAGGGACGAAACTGCTGGAATTTACTGAAATTTGCGCATGACAACCGGACGACGGCTATTTTCTTGAAAAAGAAAATGCAACCCTCGCCTGAGCAGCTCTATAATTGGACTGCTCCACCGGCAATGATGTTGGTTAGTTAGGTTTTGTTTTGAGAAGCGCTGGTTTCAGGTAGACCTCGTCTGGGGCAATTGGAGAAAGGTCTAGAAGCTTCAGCAGTTTCTTTTCATTTTCACCTACGAATAAATCAAAGGGGGTTTGGTTG
>NZ_JNJN01000082.1 GCF_000701665.1 Agathobaculum desmolans ATCC 43058
GTTTGCATACACATTCCTCATCGGTACAGCGGCGGAAAAACTGTATCCAGTCCCGGCCCTGTGCGCCAAGGAGGGCTTCAAACTGGCGGCAGCCTTTGCCTTTCAGTTCAAGCAGCACGCCTTTGTTTTCATCCCATGAGGTATACAGCACGATATTGCCGTGATAATACCGTCCGGTATAGGTGTACGCTCCTTTTGGCTCCTGCGCCATATATTTCATCCGTATCCGCAGTACATCTTCAATAATGTGCCTTGCATCTGTTGTCTTGAACCGGATACGTACATAGTCGATCAGCAGGAACAAAGCGTCCGGCGCCGCCAGCGCAAAGGCGTGTTCAATCTTACGCATGGCTTTCTTCGTCACAGGTGATGCATGGCTTTCCAGACGGCTCAGGTGGGTGCGCGACATCCCAGCCAGTACCGCAAAATCCTCCTGCGAGATGCCAAGGCGTTCGCGCCTTGCCCGCTGTTTGTCTATCCATTTGATATGGTCCAAGTAATCCCTCCATCCGTTGTAACATTTCACATTTTTTGTTGCGCCGTCCCCAAGTCCTTCAAACCCAGACGTGATGCGGTTCGGGGGACATGATGGGAGTTGGCTATAGGCGATTTACACCCCCCTGTTAGATACAGGGGGCGAATCTGGGGACGGCCGCGGCTTCGCCGCGCCCGCCCCGGCGGTGCAGGCCTGCGCCTGCGGCTTTCGCGCTGCCCGCCGCCGCGCGGCCTGCCCGCTGCCTGTCCAATCTCATTCCTCTATTTATATTATGCGACTTCAAATTGAGAACGTCAATATCAAGTCACGTTGACTTTGTAAACTTTCTGTGATATCCTTAATGCAAGGAGGAATGCCAGATGAACAGGATCAAGGAACTGCGGCAGAAGAAAGGGCTTTCGGTGAGGAAAGCGGCTGAAGAGATCGGCATTTCACAGAGCATGCTGTCCAGCTATGAGAACGGCACACGCGCCCCGCGCGACGATGAAACATGGGGCAGGCTTGCAAACTACTTTGGCGTGTCCATCAGCTACCTGATGGGATTAACGGACAAAGTGGTTTCCCCACCGAAGGGGGATGCGCTCTGGCGGCCGCAGAGCATTATCATTGATGCAGAGCGCGTGCAGGAGGAATACATCGACGGTAAGAAACCGCTGGAAATCGAAATTGCCAGCATAGACGAATATCTGCTGTTTGCGAACATTACGCAACTCTACCCGGATGAGATAAAGGAACTGCTGGAAATCGCGCAGGGCTGGATTCGCGAGAAATATAAAGGAACGAGGACAGTTATTCAGTTACCGGAGGATGGTTCACACAACGAGACTACAAACTGAAATGAAAAATCCCACTCAAAAATTTTGAGTGGGATTTTCCGTTGACTTAAAAGAAATGAAGCAATTTTACTGTGTATACGACATATTTCCGTTTTTATCGCATGTCATAGTGATAGTATATGTTTTTCCACCTGCATAATTGAATGTACATTTTCCTTTTACCGATGCCCCAGAACGCCATGAATCGCCTGAATATCCGTAAGATGAAGAAGCCGACCAACTATCGGCTGTTGCTTTGGAAGTCACTGTATCGTATTGAAATGTTCCATTCAAATAAAACGTACCAATATATATGCTTCCATGATAAGCTTCGGCCTTACGGGTAATGCTCCTTTCGTAAATCGTAAATGGGGTTAAAGAATCCACAGTAGATACCTTAAGATAGTATCCGTCACCATAGTCAACAATTACAGGCGCTTCCTTATCCGCTGCGAATGCAGGAACTGTTAAAGTACACAACATAACTATTGAAAGAATAGAAGAAATAAGCTTTTTCATTTAAATCACCCTTATGAATCTAACATGCCATCAGATACGATGCGATTAGTTGACGATGTATTTTTTTCGTTGACATAGAAATCATTTCGCATAACCTGTTGAGAATGAATAAAATATCCACCTAATATAATCAGTATTACTATAAATACAGCCAAAATCACAGCCGCAGCCAAATAGCATTTTCGCTTTGCACGGACAATTTCTTTATTATCTATATTATCCATTATCTGCATGGCGATTTGCTCAGGCATTCCTATTTCTTCACACAAATCGTCATAAGATAATGCCGAATAGATCATCAACTCTTGCTGTAAGCCATCCAACAATTTGGAACGCGTTGACTTAGAGCAAATTAGTCTGCGCGAAACCGCACGCACGTATCGGTGTACGGCCTTTTCCTCCATCATACTCCGCCCTCCCTGCTGTTTTGACGAATTTGCTGTACCGCTTTGGACATATCAGAATAAATGTCCTCTATCTGCCGCAAATACGCTATCCCATCGGGAGTGATCTCGTAATACTGGCGGACACGATTATCATCTGAAATTGCTTTCTGGCCTTCACACAAATACCCCTGAGATAACAGACGTTGGATTACGGGATAAAGCAGAGAAACAGTATATTTATCGCTGCTTCGTCTCGCAATTTCCTGCGTCATTTCATACACATACATTGGCCGCTCAGACAACAGCAAGAGCACGAGCAGGGGATTTAATGCACGTTTAAAGTAATCTCCAAAGGAATGGCCAGTGTCCTTGGTAGATTTGCTTTCCTTTTTCATGGCGCCACCAAACATGTTTGTTGAAATTATACTAACATTTTGTTTTGATATTGTCAATAATAAGCATTGCTAAATATATTCATTTGGATTATTCTATTACATAGAGAACAGCTGGAGGGATGACATGCTGAAATTTAGAGGATTAACATTATCTGCAACACAAGTAAAAACAATAGCTATAGTAGCAATGCTGATTGATCATATTTCAAATGTGTTTCATCCTTTTCATTTATATGTTCCACTTGGATATTACTCAGATTGCTTTCTGGAAGGGATAGGTCGTATAGCCTTTCCGATATTTGCATATTTCATCGCGGAAGGTTGCTTAAAAACTCGTAATATAAAAAAATACCTTCTTCGTTTGTTTGCGATAAGCATAGCAGCAGAGCCATTTTATGATTTTGCAAATTCACAATTCAACTACATGCGTTATAGTGGTAACAATTCCACTCTACATGATCCTGTATTGGCCGAGCTAACCAATCATGTGACTTTATGGGAAGGCTCTATCCAAAATGTGTGTCTCACTCTTTTTCTTTCTGCATTAGCTGTTTACTGTTGGCAGAATTATTTTGACCGAATTAGCGCTACTCGAAAACAAACAGCTTTGGCAACACTTCTTCTTACTTTGGAATGGATATCTATATATACTATTTCGTTGGTTAGTCAATGTGAGTATTGGGAGACTGCGGTTCCTCTGATCGTTTCTCTTTATATTATAAAGGACAAACGAATTTGCTTGGGTGTATTGACCTTATGGTCAATTACTGAATATCTTTTTCTTCCCCAGTACAGTCAAATACCTCTTTTTAATTCACCTCTTAGGTCTATTTGGTATACAATGTTTGCCAGTATATCCTGTGTCGTACTAAGCCAATACAATGGGATGGAAGGAAAGAAAATATTCCCAAAGTATTTTTTCTATTTTTTCTATCCTGGTCATTTATTCATCTTGAGTATAATACGGGAGGTGTTTATCATGATTTAGCTGATTGACGGAATGTATCATCAATCGTTTTTAGGAGGAATTAGAATGAAACGGTATAAGCGAATTGTTTCTTTGGTAATGTGCTTAGCAATGTCGATAGTTGCCACGACCGTTCCAGCCCTTGCTGTCGGTCAAAATAACACAAATGAGGAGATCTCTCCCAGAGGGACTGTCACATATACAGCCCGAGTAACCGACACGGATGCTGTTCTTTTTACTGACTCTAATTGGTTCAGTAGTGATAACCATGCATCTGTTCAGATTATAAATTCTGAAGGACCTAAAGAGCTTTATTGTTCGTTGCAGTACCAAGATCCAATCACACTGCAGTGGAATACAGTGGATCAAGGAAAAATTTCTCAAGGTTCTGGATCATTAGGTGGGACTATTATCGGGGGGGCTACGGTTCGTGTCGCTGGTCGACTGCTGTCTGGTGCAGCGGGCAATTGCACATTTTCTTTAACCATGACACATTGAAAAATTAAATACCTACAAGTGTAAATTAACTCCTGTTTTTTTCAAAAGCCAGAAATCCCATCTAAGAAATATCTTAGATGGGATTTCTTGTTCAAACATAATTTAGAACAATAGCAACTTGGTTCAATTTGTAGTCATATCAAGGCTCGTTCAAAAATAGTAAATTAATAGTATGATGATAATTGCACTTACGATTTACGCACCAACAAACTTTAGAATTTATCCTATTTTAACATTAAAGGCATGTTTATATCATCATACTGTTGCATTCGTTGCTCTAGATAATCTTTTTCATAAAAACCCGCGACACGCGCGTGGGTTTTTATACAAGACGACGGAGAATTGTGCCCAAAGGGCGCGATTCGTAGTCGCAGATTCGATCAAAAGCGTGGTTTCGATCGAGAAACTGCTCGAAAAACGAGGTTTTTCGAGCAGTTTCAAACTGATATGTACCCAGGATTCTGGACACATTAAAAATTGAATTAGGTGCACATGGATGCCTCTCTGAATTTTGCGGGAGGCATCCATTTTGTTTTCGCTTGGATTCTTTCGTTGTTGTAGTAATTTATGTAGGTGTCAACAGCCTTAGCAAACGTTTCAAAAGAGGAATACTCTTTTTCATGCCCGTAGAACATCTCGTTTTTCATCCGTCCAAAGAAGGTCTCCATGATGCAATTGTCGTAACAGTTACCCTTCCTTGACATGGATTGAATGATTTTGTGATCTTTAAGTGCCTGCCTGAA
>NZ_JNJN01000083.1 GCF_000701665.1 Agathobaculum desmolans ATCC 43058
CAGGAGCGCTTTGAAACCCGCACTCCGATGGAAGTCCGCACGGAGGCATTAAACTCCGATACTCCTGCACTGTATCCCATTCCTGAAAATAAGCGTATTCAAAAATACAAAGAAAAGTTCGCTGCATAAACAAGCTCACCGTTCCCGAAAAAGGAAACGGCGAGCATAACCGCACTATATTTTATTTATTTCTCCGGTCTACCTTGACTGGGGCGGATCAGTACGCCTGGCTTTTTGCATTGTATTGCCGAACAGCAGGATTTAGGAGAATTGTGAGGAAAGACTGTGCATGGCGGACAAGTGGGATGCACAGATGCGGATTTGCAGTTCCTGCGCGGCAAGATTGACTTTTCGGGGGAAAGTGGGTATGCTAAAAATATCAGAATACAGCAGGGGAGGAACGACGATGTATCAACTGGAGAATGCGCGTTTTTGCGTAGCGATCAATGAGCAGGGGGCGGAGCTGAGCAGCTGGATCAGCAAAAAGACCGGCACGGAGTATGTGTGGCAGGCCGATCCGGCTGTATGGAAACGGCACGCGCCGATTTTGTTCCCGATCGTCGGACGGCTGAAGGATAAAACCTATACGGTAGGCGGAAAGCCCTATCAGATCACGCAGCACGGCTTTGGCCGCGATCTGGTGTGGCAGGCCAATCAGGTGGATGCCTGCTGTGTGGAGTTTCTGCTGCAGCAGAGCGATGTGACCAAGGCGATGTACCCGTGGGATTTTTCCTGCACGGTGCGGTATACGCTGACAGAGGATACCCTGCGCAAGGAGCATATCGTGACCAATGACAGCGACACCGATCTGTACTATGAGATCGGCGGACACGACGCCTATACCCTGTGCTGGGAACCGGATGAAAAAATCACCGATTATTTTGTTGCATTTGAAGGGGTGGAGGCGCTGCACCCCATTCTGACGGATGAAAATGTGATGCTGAGCCGGCGGCACGGCAGCCTTGCGCTGGAAGATGGCTGCCTGCCGATTACGCGAGAAACCTTCCGCAACGATGCGATCATTATGGACGATCTGCTCGTGCGCCGCGTGACGCTTGGCAGCCTGAAAAATAACCGCACGGTGACGATGGATTTTGCGGATTTCCCGTATTTTGCTTTGTGGAGCACCTATCAGGAGTTTGATGTACCGTATGTTTGTCTGGAGCCGTGGAGCACCTTGCCAGACGGCGGCTATCTGGATCATGCGATTGAACAAAAAGAGGGTGTGCGCCTGCTGCATCCGGGGCAGGAGGAAACACTGGTATTTACCACAACGATCCGGGAATGAGATAGCAGAAGCAAAGGCGGCTGTATCCTAAGGGGATGCAGCCGCCTTTGCCTGCCGCGAAGCGAGTAAACAGCGCTTGACAAACACAAGCTGATATCGTATACTCGGAACAGAACAATACCCCTCCCCGGGGGAGGGGCGGAATAGGATAAGGAGAACGGGATATGAAGCAAAGATTCCGCGTCGGCGGCATGAGCTGTGCAGCCTGCTCGGCGCATGTGGAAAAAAGTGTTTCGGCACTGCCGGGCGTGCAGGAGGTGCAGGTTAATCTTCTGGCCGGCAGCATGGCCGTGCAGTACGATGAGACTGTGTGCAGTGCGCAGGCGATCGTGCACGCGGTAGAAGAAGGTGGGTATACGGCGGCGCCGGAGGACGGCAGCCGGCCGGCTGCGGCCGCGCCGGGTGCGCAGGCTGCGGACGGACTGCATGAAATGAAAAGGCGGATTGCGGTATCCGCTGTGTTTCTTATCATTTTGATGTATTTTTCCATGGGACCGATGATCGGCCTGCCTTTGCCGGGGTTTGTCAGCGGGACGGAGCACGCTTTCGCCCTTGCGTTGGTGCAGATGCTGCTGACCCTGCCGATCGTAGTGGTCAACCGCAAATATTACAGCAATGGTTTCAAAACACTGCTGCACCGCGCGCCGACGATGGATGCGCTGATTGCGGTCGGCTCGGGGGCGGCGCTGGTTTATGGCGTATACGCCCTGTTTCAGATCGGCTATGCCTGTGCGGCAGGTGATATGGAAACCGTGCACCGCTATGCGCATGACCTGTATTTTGAATCTGCCGGTATGATCCTGACCTTAGTTACGCTGGGTAAATTTTTTGAAGCCCGCGCCAAGCGGAAAACCGGCGAGGCGATCGCCGCGCTGATGGATCTGCGGCCGCAGACGGCCAATGTGCTGCGCGGTGGGCAGGAGGTCTCCATCCCGGTGGAGGATGTGCGCGTAGGGGATCTGGTTGTGGTGCGCGGCGGACAGTCCGTGCCGGTGGACGGTACACTGGCCGAGGGCAGCGCCTTTTTGGATGAAAGCGCGATCACAGGCGAGAGCATGCCGGTTGGCAAGCATCCGGGTGACAGTGTGATCGGCGCCACGGTGGTGAAAAGCGGATACTTTGTGATGAAGGCTGCGCGTGTGGGGGATGACACCACACTCAGCCAGATCATCCGATTGGTGGAGGAAGCGGGCGCCTCTAAAGCGCCGATCGCCAAGCTGGCGGATAAGGTTGCCGGGGTTTTCGTGCCGATCGTTATGGGGATCGCGCTGCTTACTGCGGTTGTATGGCTGGTATACGGGGAAACGCCTTCGTTTGCGCTGACGCGGGCGATTGCGGTGCTTGTCATCTCCTGCCCGTGTGCGCTGGGGCTGGCAACACCGGTTGCCATCATGGTAGGTACTGGTGTAGGTGCAAAGAACGGTGTGCTGTTCCAGTCGGCAGAGGCATTGGAAAACCTGCATCATGTGGATTGCGTGATTTTGGATAAGACCGGTACTGTGACAGAGGGACGGACGGTTGTAACCGATGTGAAATCCTTTGGTGTTGCACCGGATGACCTGCTGTCGCTCGCTTTGTCGTTGGAGACGCGCAGCGATCATCCGTTGGCGGATGCGATCGTGCGGTACGCGCGTGAGCGCAATGTGCTCGAGCGCACGGTAACGGATTTTGAGATGCTGGAAGGGCAGGGGGTGCGCGCCAAGGTAGATGGTGTACCTTGCATGGCGGGCAACCGCCGGATGCTGCTGGCGGGCGGTCTGGCGCTGCCGCGTTCTGCACAGCAGATGGGAGAAAATCTGGCTGCAGCAGGCAAAACGCCGCTTTATTTTGCGGCGAACCGGCAGGTGGTCGGTATTTTTGCGGTGGCGGATGTGCTCAAGCCGAGCAGCCGCGCGGCAGTTGAGGCGCTGCAAAACCTGCATGTTGAGGTAACGCTGCTGACCGGGGATAACCGCGCCACTGCAGAGAGCATCGCCGCGGAACTGGGAATTGACCATGTGGCGGCAGAGGTGCTGCCGCAGGATAAGGAACGCGTGGTGCGGGAAAAGCAGGCACAGGGCAAAAAGGTTGCTATGATCGGCGACGGTATCAACGATGCGCCGGCGCTGGCCCGCGCGGATGTGGGCATCGCCATCGGAGCCGGTACGGATGTGGCGATCTCATCGGCAGATGTGGTGCTGATGAAGAGCGACTTGATGGATGCGGTGGATGCGATCCGGCTGTCGCGGCAGACCATGCGCAATATCCGGCAGAACCTGTTTTGGGCATTTTTCTATAACTGCATCGGTATCCCGATTGCGGCAGGGGTTCTGTGGCTGCCGCTGCATATCGGGCTTAGTCCGATGATCGGCGCGGCGGCGATGAGCCTCAGCTCGGTTTGTGTGGTGTCCAATGCGCTGCGGCTGAAGTTTTTCCAGGGCACACCCCGTCCGGAAACCCGGAAGGGTGACTATATTGTTATGCCAAAGGAGGCAGCAAACATGAAAAAGGTAATCAAAATTGAAGGTATGATGTGTGAACACTGTGTTGCACATGTGAAAAAAGCACTGGAAGCGCTGCCGGGTGTGGAAGCTGCGGTGGATCTGCAAAGCGGAACGGCAACCGTGCAGGCGGCAGCGCTGCCGGCAGACGAGCAGCTGCGCGCAGCAGTGGAGCAGGCGGGCTATCAGGTGGTTGGTCTGTCATGAAGGCAGATCGGAAAAAGGTCGATCCGTTGCTGCGCACAGCGCGCGGACAGATGGATGGCGTGCTGAAAATGATTGAGGATGACCGGTACTGCATGGATATCGTTACACAGCTGCAGGCGGTCGAATCGTTGGTGCACAAGGCGCAGCGTGAGGTGCTGCGCGCCCATTTGGCAGGCTGTGTGCAGGCGGCCTTTGAAACGGGGGATGAGCAGGCCCGTAAGGAAAAAATTGACGAGGTTGTGAAGCTGCTCGATAAGTGATATGTACCCCCTTTACTGGACACCCAGTAGAGGGGGTATTATTATGCGGTACACATATGAGTATAAAAGGAAATGTGTAGAAATGTATCGAGAAGGAAAATGGCCAGAAACGCCAGAAGGTATTAGCGATAAATCCTTTCGAGATAAAGTGAGACTATGGGTAAGAACAGAGGATAGCCGCGGTCCAGAAGCACTGAAACACAGAAATTTCAATAGGAACTGGACACCAGAAGAACGGCTAGAACTAGTATCCCAAGTAATGTCCGGGAAATCCTGTGTGTCAGTGGCAATCGAGGCCGGTATTCAAGATAGACTATTGTATCAATGGGTTCAAAAATAT
>NZ_JNJN01000084.1 GCF_000701665.1 Agathobaculum desmolans ATCC 43058
TGCATCCTTGGTAAGGATGAGGTCACCGGTTCAAATCCGGTCAGCAGCTCCATGAAATAAGCACCAGAGCAAGAAATTTATCTTGCTTTCGGTGCTTTTTCTGTTTTATTGTGAACTTTTCGCTCGATACTGGCTTGTTTTTGTATTTATGATTCAGCGGCTTTTTTGCCGTGATTCACCATATCGTTACCGTCACTATTCCCGTCACCCCAAAAGACGGATAACTGACTGCCAGCGCGCTGGAGCATGTCCTCTCCGGTATGCGTGTAGATACGCTCGGTGACCTTGACGCTCGAGTGTCCCATCAGCTTTGCAGCGACGTTGATCGGCACGCCTGCGCGCTCGAGATCGGTGCAGTATGTATGACGCAGGTCGTAGAGCTGCATGGGAGGCAGTTGCTCTTTCAGCTTTGGCAGCCGCTTTTTTCCTATCAGTTCAGCTTCGGTTTCGTTCATCGCGAGCACAAAGCTGTGCCACATCCGGCGCATGACGGTTTTGGTCATCAGGCCGCCGCGCGGCTGCGGGAACAGGTATTGGTTGGGGCGTATGTCCGGCAGGATGGCCGAAAGACGCGGGATGATCGGTACCATGCGGGAACCAGCTTTTGACTTGGTTTCCTTGATCTCGTTCGTGCGCGCCTCCAGCGCCTTGTTGACACGGACATATCCACCGACGAGGTCGGCACCGGTCAGCGGCGGAATCTCTCCGGGGCGCAGGCCGGTATATAACAGGAATTGGACGAGAATGCCCATAGGGTGCGTTTTGGCGGTTTCCAGTAAAATAACCCGTTCGCGCTCGGTAATAGCCCTGTGCGTAGACGGTGGGCGGCAGACAGGCATGGTCAGCCCAGCGGCCGGATTTTTGCTTATTATATCATCTTCGACAGCGGCTGTAAACATGGCGATCAGCATTTGCATCATGTGTTTTACGGTATCCTTTGCAAGTGTTTTTGCCATATCGTTAAGTAGGCTTTGCAGATGGATACGCTTCACTGCGGTGATTTTGACGGCTCCGTATAATGGATACAGGTAGTTCTGTTGTAATCCGCGGATTCGCTCCTGCGATGCTTTGCGTAGGTTGGTGGTATATACCTCCCGCCACGAATCGCCCCATGCCTGTACCGTTACGCTCTCTGTTCCCGGCTTTGCCTTGTTTGCCAGCTGCTCGCGCTTCTTGCGTTCTTTATCTGCCAGCGTGCGGAAGTCTTTAGAACGGACTGAGTATTCAATTCCGTCTATGCGAAAATAACGGCGGTAGTAACCGTCCGCCCCTTTTTTGGGTTTTGGCATAAAAATAACCCCTTTCTTTCCATAGATAAGTATGGTAAAATAGGGGTACTGATGGATGTGCTAGTTTATCAGTACCCCATGTCCCGCTTACCGGTTGCCGCCGGTGGGCGGGATTTTCGCATGAAGAAAGCGCCCTGCAAAGCAGAGCGCTCCCTCATAATGATTTTTCGAATGCCGGCAAGCGGCAATGTCTTCACAAGTGTCGGCAAAGCGACCTTGTTCTATTATCATTATAGATTATATTATGCGCTCTGTAAAGCAAAATATCATTTTTTCTGATAACAATTTGTGAACATCTCAATTAGTTTTTTGTCAAGAGCATCTAAAATATCATCTGGGACACGAACTTCATGAAATACATCGGACTTGTATAGAGGGTCATAAATTCGCTGTTTGCTGATTGTTGTAATTTGATTTACCAGCGCAATACTGCCGCTTTTCATACGCTGGAGTTCTGCTTGAATTTTAGTAACTCTTGCAAGAGCCTTGTGAGCGGCTTCGAGTTTTTGTGCGTTTTCAACTTGGGCCGAGCGAATGTTTTCAACTTCGGACGACCATTTTTCTGGATTTTTGTTATATTCATCTGCTGATAAAGACTGTATCAAATTTAAACGAGCGGTTATATCCGCCACTTGGGATTTACCAGCTACGACTTCGCTGTGTAGGCGCTCACTAAGCACGGTTAATTTGCTGCGGAGAATACGGTATATTGCATTTCCAAGATAAATGTTGCTGCGAGGCAGTCTGTCGGGATTGTGCTTTGTCTTTAAGGATGTAAGAGGAACTATGGTAATGACATTTGAAGATAGTGGGTTATCATTTTCGATGACAATCGCATAATGCAATCCGCCCTCTTCGCTGCCGATGCGGTAGCCTAAATGAGCCTTTACAATTTGTCCGCGTTTATAGCGAATAAGCTTTTTAGGATCAAACGTATCTTCTTTGCGAAGCATCCTGATATAATCAGATATCCAATATGATATTAGGGCCGCTCTTTTTTCGTCTTTAGTGTTTCCGGACGCTCTTAAATTGGTAAGAAAATTTCTAAGATCGGATATTGCTCTGGTGATTAGTTCGTTAGGAGGTGTTTTTGCCATTCATCTCATCATCCTTAAATTTTGTATGATCACAATTTATCCAAAGAAAGAACCGGAAATATTTTTCTTTCTTAATGTCCCGCTTTCCTGCGCCAGCAGGAGGGCGGGATTTTTTTAGTCAAATGATTTCCCCTTGGTTTGCACATAATAATCAATGGCCCAATGCATGAATGGTTCGGTAACGCCGAACAGTTCAGCAAGCTCCCAAAGTTCGGTTGTGCCAGAGCGAACAGCGCCGCGAAGTTTTGACCACGGAATCATTCGCTGCACTGCCCAGACATTTGCTTTATATTCGTGCTGCTCTTTTACATCTAGCGGGGATGCACGGTTGTAAAAGCCACCATATACACAGTGTCCGAGTTCATGCGCCAACTTTACAGATTCATCGGCTGCGGATGAAATCTTTTGCGGATCTATCGCAATAGCGCAGGCACCATCCAAAGGTAAGGAGAAAGCCGCTGCTGTTTGCATAGGGAACCAGTCTACTTCTATCCCTTTTTTCTGGGCGTAATTGTATAAGGCGGTTCTACGATCCAACCGCATCACCTCCGGTTTTTTTGCTCCTGTTTGAATTTGGCATAGGCTCTTACATCGTCCCATGTTGCATCGTCCACTTCGGTTGTTCCGAATAATGCAAATTTCAAATCGTCATCGTTCACGCTCGCCTTTTCGGCGGGCTTTTCTTTTTCGCCATATAATTCGCTCAATGTAATACCAAAATAGGCGCAAAGCCGATCAGAAATTTGACCTGTGGGTGTAGCGTCGGGATGGGTTCGCCAATACGTCACGGCAGATTTGTTGATACCCGCTTCGGTCGCAGCTTTTGTGGGGGACACGCCTTTTTTGGCGCATAATTCTTTATACCTGTCAAAAAACACAGAAAGCATCCTTTCTAATTGTGCAAAACGACAGGTTCGAAAATTCCAACAAATACACATTGACAAGTTGGAATAATCATACTACAATATAGACATCGGTTGGAAAATTCAAACCCTGTGTTTTGATGTTTGGTGGTACTTACAGAGTAACATATGGGTTTGAATATTTCAACTATATTTCGAAAGGAGTTGAAAAAAAGTTGCCCAAAAAATGGACGGGGAATTTGGTAGGTAAGATGCATAACCACAGAATTACCAACAAAATGTTGGCTGATGAATTAGGATGCACCGACCGTTGGGTTTCTGCGGTGCTAAACGGTCATCGCGAATCGTCCAACGCCGAACAGCAGTTTAATGATGCGGTGAACAGGATCATTGAGCAACAGAATACCACAGAGTAAGTCCGATATGTGGGACTTATGTACAGGAGGAGGTGAGGTTAATTGAAAAACTAAACGCAAGTTTTTCTTGTACTCTTGCTCAAAATACTTGCATTTAGATTTACAGAGATGTTTTGTATAATAGTTCTGG
>NZ_JNJN01000085.1 GCF_000701665.1 Agathobaculum desmolans ATCC 43058
CTGTCTGGGAAAACGTCGCGGGAGCGTTTTCTTCAAATGACCGGCTGGATTTTGCAGCCGTGCTCCACGCATTCACAGGTATCGAGGTTTCAGTGTCTGATAGCGGACTGTGAGCGCACGCCGGAATGGTGCGAGAGGGATGTGCTGATACCGCTTGGCGGCTCTTGGACACCCAGTATTGGGGAGAAGCCGCACTTTCGCAGCGTCGGCGGCGGGTGTTCGTCGTGACAGATTTTGCAGGTAGACGTGCCGCAGAAGTATTATTTAAGCCCCCGCGGTATGTTCCCGTATCCTGTGCCTTGCGGTGAAAGCGGGCTGTCTGCCGCCGGTGGAGATCGAATATCTGCTGATGAAGCAGGGCGGCAGATACCCGTCGTCCGTCCCTTCCAGCTTCGGCGTATGCGGGCCATGGCAAAGCAAGGCGACCAAACCGGCTTCCGGGCGTGTTTCGGCAAAAACGGAGAACCCTTCCCAACTCTGCTTGCCAGTATAGGGCAGCCGTTTGTGTTCTGGTATGAGGGTGCGGAACAGGACGGGGTTATCCGCGACCTTACGCCTTTGGAGTGCGAACGTCTCATGGGGTTGCTCGAGGGCTGGAGGGCATACGGCTGCAAAAATGAACTCATCACAAACCGCACACGTTGTTTTGCGCTTGACAAAATAATAGCCTTGCCCTGTATGCAATATATTATGGTGGGTATTGCGGAAGTTATGGAGCAATTATTAAGTACCAAGATGTTCAAATGAATTAAAGAGAGTGATAAAAAGGAATTATTTTCAAAAAAATGTTGCAACTTGAGTGCTAAAGGTGTATTCTAAAATATAGTTATGGATAATTATAGCCTTAGACAGTAGGTAATCATAAATCCCACCGAGGCAAAATTACTGTTAGGCGGAAGAAGTGTTTCTTGCCGTTTTTTTTGTGGGTGTAATTGATGGAAAAAATAAAGGGTGGACAAATGTGTTCAAACATACATTTTCGTAAAGGAACGTTTCATGAAGTTCTGGAATACTTAATGAATATGTTTTTAACATCTTTTCCGTTCGTTCTTCATGCATGTGTTACAGGTTTTCGATATTTAAATTGCGGATTATCAGAAGCTTTGTACCAATTTTTTGCTGTGTTTGTGGAAGCCGATATTTTCTTAATTTTTTTTGCAATATTATTTTCTTTTGTACCACAAGCTATTATTGGAAAACGTTTACATTTAAAAAGAATAGAAAGTACATATAATGCTATCGCACTCTTTGCAGGTTTAGCTTCGCTATATATGTATGTCGATATGAAAGATAGCAAAGCTGTTTTTGACGAAACACTGGGATTTTCTTTTTTTGTACTCTGGCTTATTTTTATCTTGCTGGGAGCACTCATTTGTATATATCGTAATTTAGAGAAGAGGAAAAAGTGATGGTCATTTTAGTCAACTGTATATTGCTAATAATCGCATTGGCAGAAAGTATTTTATTAATTTTTCTTCTCTATATTGCGAGAATTAATGATGCTAAACAGAAAAGGGTATTTGAAGAGTTGTCAATAAAGAAATATCTATTTATTGATAAGCATAAAGGAAATGTTTCTATTCAAACAAAAGAAGAAAAGAATGTTGCCAATTCGGTATCAAATCTTAATCGAGGATCTGTTCGTATTGGCACAGGACGTTATTTTTACGATAAAGAGTATGAAAAAATGCGGCAAAATGTTTTAAAAAAGCGTTTGCCTTGAATGGATATTATTGGAAATGAAAAAAACGTTAAGGGAAAAATGGAGTTTGTTGTGTGGAATACACACATATACTAAAAAATTTTTCCTGTTGGCGGAAGAATATAATTTGGAAATGAAAACATTTATACAACCAATGAAGGAACAAAGAGATGCATATGAACATATTGTGCGCGCATATGGAGAAATATTAGAATCTGAACAAGAAGATGATGAGTATGTATTAAAAAATTTTGATAAAGCTATTTCGCATGAATATAGAGCATATTTTGATGCATTAGATTTTCTTACGATTTCAATACGTGAACGTATTCATCATGAACTTGAATATTTTTCTTATGAACAGATAGTCTCAGTTTTTCCTGACTATACGGAACTAAAAGCAAAATTGAGCGAATTCCCGCAAATAATTGCTAACTTGCGTATTAAGAAAGATATTGGTAGCGTAGATCGGTTAGAATTGGTTAAGGAGTACGCTGAAGTAGGAGATTACTTATTAGAAATATACCAAGTAATTTGCAAAAAAGTATTACCTTTGCTTGTAGATGAACAAAATTGAGAAAATAAGCATTGAATGATAGCGAATATAATAGTGCTTTAATCCGTTCTTTGTATTGCGCAAAGAACGGATTTTTTGTTTACAGTGTGAGGAATTTAGTATGTACAACCGAATAATTTACCCAACCGCCCAATCCGGGCGGTTATTTTTATGCCCCAAAACCGCCGTCCACCATGCCCGGCCGCCGCCGGTATCTGTGCAGGCCATCAACCAATCACAAGAAGGAGGACAACTCATGTATTATCACACCTGCCCCTATTGCGGGGCGAATTTAGACCCGGACGAGCGCTGTGACTGCATTTCCCGTATCCGGGGCAAAGCGCCGAAGTGGAGCACTATGGACGGTGTCCGGGTGCGAAACCACAAGAGGTTTGCCCGTGCCCACACTTAGGCTCGGCAGCCTGTTTGACGGTATCGGTGTCTTTCCACTGGCCGCATCGCGCTGTGGTATTGTCCCTGTGTGGGCGAGCGAGATCGCCAGAGCACCGGTGTCCATTACCCGGCGGCATTTCCCGGATATGCTCCACTTGGGAGACATCACGCAGATAGGCGGCGGCAAGATACCGCCCGTGGATATTGTCACGTTCGGCTCGCCCTGTCAAAACCTGTCCACAATCGGTGCGCGGGAGGGTTTGGCAGGTAGCAAATCCGGCCTGTTTTATCAGGCCATGCGTATTATTGAGGAAATGAGGTATGCAACAAATAACCGGTATCCAGCTTTCGCTGTCTGGGAAAACGTCGCGGGAGCGTTTTCTTCAAATGACCGGCTGGATTTTGCAGCCGTGCTCCACGCATTCACAGGTATCGA
>NZ_JNJN01000086.1 GCF_000701665.1 Agathobaculum desmolans ATCC 43058
CTCACCGAGACTCACTGTGAGTCTCGGTGAGTTCCTCTCATATTCTGGCACACTCTGCGTCCACTTTCAATTCGCCGTCCTATTTGACGCTTACAGTATACCCACTTATCGTAAAAAAGCTATTCGGACATACCACTAAAATATTACCTTTATACCTGTCTATTATAGACAATAAAAAACCTGCTACAAGGATGTCTTTCCTCATACCAGATATCAATACTTTCTTCCTACTCCATACACATTTTTTCTCATTACTTGTGTATCATGTACCTATATTGTCATGTAATCCTACTGTGTACACGCTATGTACAGTAAGCACATGGGGTTCAGTTTACGTCCGCCAAAATCAGTGCAGGTCGTGTAACCAAAGCCCTGCCGATAGCGACACGCTGTTGCTGGCCACCGGAGAGCTGACTGGGAAGATGATGACGGCGTTCGGTCAGTCCCAAAACATTCAGCAGCTCGTTGACAAACCTCTGGTCTGGCCGCTTGTAGTCAAGCAGCAACGGAAAAGTGATGTTCTGTTCTACATTCAGTTCCGGGATCAGATTAAATGACTGAAAGATAAAACCGATGTGTTGCCGCCGGAACACGGTCAGTTTTTTCTCCGGCATTGAGAAAATATCCTGACCGTCGATCCAGACCTTGCCGGAAGTGGCTTTGTCCAGAGCACCCACAACATTCAGCAACGTACTTTTGCTGGAGCCGGATTCACCAATAATGGCAATAAATTCACCTTTGCGAACCGAAAATGTTGCATGACGCAACGCTTGAACCGCTGCTTCACCTTTTCCATAGGTTTTGCACAAGTCCTGTACTTCAAGAATATTCATACGCAGTACCTCCTTATGGTCACATCATAACCCCTTCGGCTTACTTCCAAGTGACCTGCATCTTACTCATTTGTAAGGCTGAAAAAGTTCAATGTGAAGGTAGTTCCAACATCGAGTGTGCTGGTTACAGAAATAGTTCCCCCATGTGCCTCCACAATAGATTTAGCCAGCGGTAAGCCCAATCCTATCCCATGCACATCTGACGAAAAGCGGCTGCGGTAAAAGCGTTTGAAAATGTTGTATAAGTCCTCTTGGTGGATACCTTTGCCATCGTCTGTAATGACGATCTGAGTCAACAGGGGTGATTGTGTCCATTGCACCGAAATGTGACCGCCCGGTTGTGTGTGTTCCAAAGCATTTTTGACGATATTTCCAATCGCCTCCGACATCCATAGTGCATCGCAATTAAGAGAAATATCATCCTTACCCGAAAGGGTGATCTCTTTGTGATCCTGTTCTGCCCATGTTTCAAATCGTTCCAAAACATCTTGCATGAGAGCGGAAACATTTTCTTCTGCTTTTTCCATCTGTATAATTCCCGCATCCAGGCGCGCCAGTTTGAGCAGTGTATAAATAACGTTCTCTATTCGCTTAATCTCTCGTTGAGATTTTTCCGAAAAGTTCGCCACCGTTTCGGCTTCTCCTTTATGACTGCTTATGATTTCATGGTACATTTTCAAAGCAGATAGCGGCGTTTTAATCTGATGTGATACATCCGAAATGATGTCCTGTAAGAACTCCTTTGTCTGCTTCTGGCTCTCTGCATGGGCGGAGAGAATAGTCGCCATTTCATTGACATCATGGAAAAGGCTATACCAATCACCGGTTTGGGAACATTCAATTCTGGACATAGAATTGCCATCCAAAAATTCTCGAATCTTACTTCCGGCATCATCAATAGCTCTATGCTGGCGTCGCAGATAAAACAGCAGAACCAGATATACCATACCGAACAGAAACAACAGCAGCAAGAATAGATACAGCATCGTCTGATTGCGATATTCCCGAACAGTGGGCAATAGCTGCATAGATGTTGCTTCACTGTATCCAATAGAGGTCAGCGCTTCTTTGCCTCGTTCTATATCGCTTTCGTTGGGGTGAGCAGTAAAAGCTGAAATCTGCAATTTATCCTCATGGTTCAGCTGGTAGCCGGAAACACCATAGTCATGGAGCAACATCTCATGTTGGAAGTCCTTTGCAAGTAAAAACGAAAGTCCTGCGGCAAGTAGAAATGAAATAAGGCAGATGACGGTGATTGCCAACAGTAGATTCTTTGTTTCTTTCCCTAATTTGCCCATACCTTGTCCTCACTCAACGACCCATTTATAACCGATACCTCGTTCCGTCAGCAAGTATTTAGGCTGATTGGGTGTGTCCTCAATTTTGTTTCTCAGCCGCCGGATATACACAGATAGAGTATTATCGTCCACAAAATTACCGTTGCCATCCCACATCCGATCCAGAATCATTTCGCGCGGCATAAGGTGATTGGGATTTTGCATGAACAGACACAGCAATTTGTATTCCACCAATGGGAGATCAAGCGGTTTTTCATTTTTCCAGACGAGCCGCTCTGCCGTATCCACACGAACGCCATTAGCTTCCAAAAAGGTATCTGCTTTGGAAAACTGCAAGGAACGGCGCAGGATTGCCTTAATTCTGGATAGAAGTTCATTCAGCTTGAATGGTTTGGTGATATAATCGTCGGCACCCATATCAAGTCCTCGGACAATGCTGATTTCCTGATCCGAAGCTGTCAAAAATATAATGGGAACGGTTGAGCTGTTCCGTACCGCTTTGCAAACATCGAAGCCTGTGCCATCTGGGAGCGTAACATCCAGCAAAAGTAAATCATAGGTGTTCTTTCGGAATAGGGCCAAAGCCTCCTTTACAGTTTTGGCATTGTCCACCATATATCCACTTGCTTCCAAAGTATATTGCAATCCATCAATCAGGCTCAAATCATCTTCAACATAAAGTATCTTTTGCATTTTTTTGCTCCTCGTATAATAAGATTTGCAGATGATTTTTAAGTGTATCTGCTTAGTTCACTCCGTGTAACCAACAGGCTTAGAGATACCCGTGATACAATA
>NZ_JNJN01000087.1 GCF_000701665.1 Agathobaculum desmolans ATCC 43058
GAGGGGCGCACCGACCAAAGGAGGAATGATTATGGGTTTTGCCGAAAACAAACAACAGGAATTTACCAAGAAGATCCGCAATCTGCCCGACCAGCCCAATATGCAGCCGCATGAGCTGAAGGAATACTTCGACAGCAGTCCGGAGGAACTGCGGCAGTCGCACAACGACCTGTGTGACGCATTGACCGCCAAAACTGCCGCGACCGCACTGGGCTTTTCCCGCACGGCGGGCGTCCCGGCGGACACGGTGCAAACAGCAGTGGAAAACGTGCAGCAGCAGCTCAACGCTGCGGTGATGGGGAACATCCCGTCCGGGAGCGTGACCGGAGATAAGCTCGCACAGGATGTGCGCGACCGGTTCACCGCGATTGAAAATGCAGCGAAAAGCGAAGCCAGCACCCGCGCAAGCGGTGACAGCAATCTGCAAAATCAGATCAATACGCTCAGTGCTGCTAAATGCGAGGTGCACATTGGCAGTTATACAGGCAATGGTGCAGACAGTCAACATATACCACTGCATTTTGCCCCCAAAGCCGTATTGCTGTTTGCAAAAGGATGTGCGTTGTATCCCGGTATACAAGATACCAATGGAGCGCTTTTGCTCCTGCCCGGCATTCAAAGTACCGCATATGACCGGCCTGCCGCAGAAATCAGCGGCAACGGCTTTACGGTTTACTATAATGGTTCCTATAAAATTTATTTTAATGCCCCTGAGGCGCACCACTTTATTGCTTTTAAGTAAAGTGGCGAAGAAAAATCCCCGGACCGTAGTCCGGGGATCTTTTGCATGATAAGAAATTCCTTAGGAATTACTTAACAACAGAACCGTCCTTCTTGTACAGTTCCTTTGCAGCATCCAACTCGTTGTTGGTAGTATCAATGATAACAGCCAGAACCTTGTCGTTGTTGTCGCCGCCGATAACCACGTAAGCGTTGGTCAGCACAGTCTCCTTATCGGAGGTGGACTTGGAACCAGCGTTTGCCAGCTGGATCTGATCCAGGCTGTTGCCCTCTACGCCTGCGGTGTTCTCGTCGTCTACGGTGAGGAATACGCAGTCCTCGTCCAGCGTGTACTGCTTCGCACCCAGAGTCTCAGATACAAATGCCAGCTCGCCTTCTGCCTTGTAGTCGAAACCGGTAACAGCTACCGCTGCAAAGCCCTTCTGAATGCCGGCATTTACCTTGATGCTCTCGATGTAATCGCCGTTTACAGTGTAGGAGATTACAGCGCCTGCAGTTGCGTTCTTCTCAACCGTCTTGGTGTCAGCATACAGGGTCTTCGCACCATTAGTGGTCCATACCTCGTAAGTAGCCTTATCCTCGCCGTCCTTGTCGCTTACGTAAGCATCAGCGGTCAGGTAGCCATACAGGGTATCCTTGGTAGCGCCCGGAACGTTCTCGGATGCATTGTTTACCAGAGCAGCCACTGCAACGTAGTCGATACCGTTGGACTCCTTGGTGCCGTAAGCAGCCGTGAAGTTATTGGTGATCGAATCAGCCCAGTTCTTGATCTGCTTGCCGGTCAGAACCTTGGTCTCCTTGCCGGTCTGAACAAAGATCACAGCGTCGTCCTGCGGAGCCAGACCATCGATCTTCTGCTTGGAGTAAGCATCAGACTTGCCGGTT
This sequence comes from Agathobaculum desmolans ATCC 43058, assembly GCF_000701665.1. Classification (GTDB taxonomy): domain Bacteria; phylum Bacillota; class Clostridia; order Oscillospirales; family Butyricicoccaceae; genus Agathobaculum; species Agathobaculum desmolans. Next base: position 1,627 of record NZ_JNJN01000087.1, read on the forward strand.
ACAATCTTGTCATAGCCAGCATCATTCTTAGTGCTCAGGGCTTCGATGTCATAAGTCTCATCAGAGAGCTTAGAGTAGGTATACATCTGACCAGCCTTTACTCCAGCTTCGTCAGCGTAATCGGTGCCAACGTTACCCGCCTTAGCGATCTTGTCGCCAGCCAGCTTGGAAACCTTAATGGTCTTGTTGGAGCCATCAGCGAAGTAAGCACGAACTTCCTTAGTGCCGTACTTTTCGCCAGCATAGCCGTCAAACTCCTTGGTGCCGGAGATGTAGAGGATGTCCTTGGAAACAGACTTGGTCTCGTCAGCGAACAGCAGTACGCCGCCTACGATAACCATGTCATAGCTGTTGCCGGACTCAACCTTAACGTCCTTAGCCAGCTTGACCCACTCGTCATTCACCTTAGCCTCGCCAGTGCGGGTGCCGGTAACCTTAGCGGAAGTTACGTCCAGCTTGGTGATGGAATCCTTGTCCTCGCTGGAGCGGTTCGCCTCAGCAACGAACATAACGTAATCGTCCTTGGCAATGCCGTCATAAATCTCAGCATCGTCAAACTTAACGGTGTTGATGCCGTTGTTAACAGTTACAGAAGACTTGCTGACAGCGGTCACCTTGCCGACCTTAGCCGGGGTGTGCAGCGCGGTATCAACCTTGCCGTCGCCGTCGTTGTCGATCAGCTTGATGGAGGAAGCAGCCGCATTCTTATCCATGTTGCCCTTCTCGCCCACAGCTTTAACGATCGTATCAAAGCCAGTCTTATAGGTATTGGTGTTGGCAGTCAGGATCAGGTTGCCCTTCTTGTTGTCGGCAGAGTCCAGCTTGTAGGAGGTGCCGTCCATCTTAACCTTCTCAGAGCCATCGAGCTCGAGCTGGCCAGCGTAGCCGGTCGCTACAACCTTGGAATCGTCGTTCGCGTAAACGCCGTAAACCTTGGACTTGTCGTTGTCCTTCAGCAGAATGTTGACACGCTGGCCAAGCAGAGCGGAGCAGTCGTCCTCAACCTTGGTGTAAGCACCGTTGTTCAGGTTGAAGGTGGACTTGCCGGACTCCTGCTTAACAGAGGAGAGAAGAACATTCTCAACCGTGTCAAGCTTCATCCACTTCTTGCCCAAGGTCTCGTTCTTCTCAACATTGACCCAAGAACCATCATTCTTATTGTTCGGATTGGGCTTCCACTCAAGGCCGGTGGTCTTGACCTTCTCGTAGCCGTTTACATCCGAGCTCCACTGAACAGTATCAGCCTCCAGAGCATTGAACATGATCTGAGCAGCGTACTGACG
>NZ_JNJN01000088.1 GCF_000701665.1 Agathobaculum desmolans ATCC 43058
AGCAATATTCCCGGGGTTAGGACGGCAACATGCAGCTTTTATTCTTAACTGAATGCTTTGGGAAGAGCAACGACACAGGGTGATAGTCCCGTAAGTGAAAAGAATGAAGCGCTAGCCGGATCCAGAGTACCTGCGGACACGTGAAACCCGCAGGGAAGATGGGGGGACCATCCTCCAAGCCTAAATACTACTCAGTGACCGATAGTGGAGCAGTACCGTGAGGGAAAGGTGAAAAGTACCCCGGGAGGGGAGTGAAAAAGAACCTGAAACCTTGTGCCTACAAGCACCGAGAGCACGTTAAAGTGTGATCGGGTACTTTTTGTAGAACGGTCCGGCGAGTTAATATTTGCAGCGAGGTTAAGGAACTGGAGTTCCGGAGCCGCAGCGAGAGCGAGTCTGAAAAGGGCGTATGAAGTTGCAGGTATTAGACCCGAAACCGGGTGACCTATCCATGAGCAGGCTGAAGCGGTGGTAAGACACCGTGGAGGGCCGCACCCACGTCTGTTGAAAAAGCCGGGGATGACTTGTGGATAGCGGAGAAATTCCAATCGAACTCGGAGATAGCTGGTTCTCCCCGAAATAGCTTTAGGGCTAGCGTTATTTTAGATTACCGGAGGTAAAGCACTGAATGGGCTAGGGGCCGCGAGGTTACCGAACCCTATCAAACTCTGAATGCCGGCTAATTGATGAATAGCAGTCAGACTACGTGAGATAAGTCTCGTGGTCAAAAGGGAAACAGCCCAGATCTACAGCTAAGGTCCCAAATGAACACTAAGTGGAAAATGATGTGAAACTGCGAAGACAACCAGGATGTTGGCTTAGAAGCAGCCACTCATTCAAAGAGTGCGTAATAGCTCACTGGTCGAGTGGTTTTGCGCAGAAAATGTAACGGGGCTAAGTGTTCAACCGAAGCTTAGGCAGACGCAAGTCTGGGTAGGGGAGCGTTGTATGCGGGGTGAAGTCAGAGCGGAAGCACTGGTGGACTTCATACAAGTGAGAATGCCGGAATAAGTAGCGAGAATTATGTGAGAATCATAATGGCCGAAAATCTAAGGTTTCTTGGGGAAGGTTCGTCCGCCCAAGGTTAGTCGGGAGCTAAGGCGAGGCCGAAAGGCGTAGTCGATGCACATACGGTAGAAATTCCGTAACCACCGAACTTTAAGCATAAGGGACGCTTTCATTAAGTCTAACCCCGGCGATGGTTGCCCGGGGCGAAAGGGACCGAAAAATAGTAGGGAAGTAGATGGCGTGAGAGACGAGAAAAGCTTATGTGTATACTAAGGTGCCCGTACCGCAAACCGACACAGGTAGATGGGATGAGTATTCTAAGGCCAACGGGAGAAGGGTTGTTAAGGAACTCGGCAAATTGGCCCCGTAACTTCGGGATAAGGGGCGCCTGCGAGAGCAGGCCGCAGTGAAAAGGCCCAAGCGACTGTTTAGCAAAAACACAGCTCTCTGCTAAATCGAAAGATGACGTATAGGGGGTGACGCCTGCCCGGTGCTGGAAGGTTAAGGGGAGTGCTTAGCGCAAGCGAAGGTGCGAACTTAAGCCCCAGTAAACGGCGGCCGTAACTATAACGGTCCTAAGGTAGCGAAATTCCTTGTCAGGTAAGTTCTGACCCGCACGAATGGCGTAACGATTTGGGCACTGTCTCAACAGCCCGCCCGGCGAAATTGTAGTACCGGTGAAGATGCCGGTTTCCCGCAACTAGACGGAAAGACCCCATGGAGCTTCACTGTAGCTTGATATTGGATCTCGGTATTCCATGTACAGGATAGGTGGGAGCCTGGGAAGCAAGTGCGCCAGCATTTGTGGAGGCAACCTTGGGATACCACTCTTGGGGTATTGGGATTCTAACCTGCGGCCATGAATCTGGTCGGGGGACACTGTCAGGTGGGCAGTTTGACTGGGGCGGTCGCCTCCTAAAGAGTAACGGAGGCGCTCAAAGGTTCGTTCAGCACGGACGGAAATCGTGCACTGAGTGTAAACGCAAAAACGAGCCTAACTGCGAGAATGACGGTTCGAGCAGTAACGAAAGTTGGAGTTAGTGATCCGGCGGTATGTGAATGGAAATGCCGTCGCTCAACGGATAAAAGCTACCCTGGGGATAACAGGCTGATCTCCCCCAAGAGTCCACATCGACGGGGAGGTTTGGCACCTCGATGTCGGCTCATCGCATCCTGGGGCTGAATTCGGTCCCAAGGGTTTGGCTGTTCGCCAATTAAAGCGGTACGCGAGCTGGGTTCAGAACGTCGTGAGACAGTTCGGTCCCTATCTGTTGCGGGCGTAGGAATATTGAGAGGAGCTGTCCTTAGTACGAGAGGACCGGGATGGACGTACCGCTGGTGCACCAGTTGTTCCGCCAGGGGCATAGCTGGGTAGCTAAGTACGGACGAGATAAACGCTGAAGGCATCTAAGCGTGAAACTCCCCTCGAGATAAGTGTTCCCATCCTTCGGGAGTAAGGCCCCTTGTAGACTACAAGGTTGATAGGTCAGGAGTGGAAGTGCAGTAATGTATGCAGCGGACTGATACTAATAGGCCGAGGGCTTGACCTCAAT
>NZ_JNJN01000089.1 GCF_000701665.1 Agathobaculum desmolans ATCC 43058
CTTGTGATCACATCCGGACAACTGCCGATCGATCCGGCGACGGGAGCATTCCCGGAAGGGATCGCGGAGCAGACACGGCAATCGCTGACGAATGTCAAGGCGATCCTGGCGGAAGCAGGGGTCGGAATGGATCGCGTGATCAAGACGACGGTGTTCCTGAGCGACATGAATAACTTCGGCGCGATGAACGAGGTATACGCCACGTTCTTCAGCGAGGGCGGCTATCCGGCACGCTCGGCAGTCGAAGTAGCACGTCTGCCGAAGGATGCGCTGGTCGAGATCGAAGTGATCGCGGCGCTGTAAGCAGCAGTCACAAAAGTGAAAAGATACTGTCCGCCAGTCGCGGAGCGGGACGGGAAGCCCGCGGAAACGACGACCGGAGTATCTCCAGTAAAACCGAACGTAGAAACAATACGCTCAAACTTAATGGAGGTAATGAAAATGGACAAGAACATGAAGAACTATCCGCTGGATGTAGATATGCCCCAGCATTGTGCATACGTAGTACGCGATCTGCCGCAGGCAACGATCGAGCAGCGCGAGCGCGCCCTGAACGCAACGCACTGGAACGAATTCGCATTCCCGTCCGGTCTGCTGACCGTTGATATGCTGTCTGACTCCGGTACGACCGCAATGACCAACCAGCAGTGGGCGACCATGATGCTCGGCGACGAAGCATACGGCCGCAACACCGGTTACTACGTACTGCTCGACACCTTCCGCGACATTTTCGAGCGCGGCGGCGAGAAGAACTGGAAGAAGTCCATCGATCTGGTCCGCACCGACTGCCGTGACCTGGAGAAGATGATGGATGAGCTGTTCCTCTGCGAGTACGAGGGCGGCCTGTTCAACGGCGGCTCCAAGCAGATGGAGCGTCCGAACGCCTTTATCATCCAGCAGGGCCGTGCGGCTGAGTCCGTACTGATGGAGATCGTGAAGAAGATCCTGACCCAGCGTTATCCGGGCAAGGTATTCACCATTCCGTCCAACGGCCACTTCGATACGACCGAGGGCAACATCAAGCAGATGGGTTCTGTTCCGCGTAACCTGTACAACAAGGAACTGCTGTACGAAGTACCGGAAGGCGGCAAGTACGAGAAGAACCCCTTCAAGGGCAACATGGATATTGAGAAGCTGGAGCAGCTGATCAATACCGTAGGCGTAGAAAACGTACCGCTGATCTTCACCTGCATTACCAACAACCCGATCTGCGGCCAGCCGGTATCCATGGCGAACATCCGCGAGATCAACCGCGTTGCACATAAGTATGATATCCCGCTGGTATTCGACGTTGCACGCTGGGCTGAGAACGCATACTACATCAAGACCAACGAAGAGGGCTACGCAGACAAGTCCATCGCTGAGATCGCAACCGAGATGTTCTCTTACTGCGACGCGTTCACGATGTCCGCAAAGAAGGACGGCCACGCCAACATGGGCGGCATGCTGGCGTTCCGCGACAAGGGTCTGTTCTGGAAGAAGTTCTCCGACTTCAACGAGGACGGCTCGGTCAAGACCGACGTTGGCGTTCTGATCAAGGTTAAGCAGATCTCCTGCTACGGCAACGATTCCTACGGCGGCATGTCCGGCCGTGACATCATGGCACTGGCTGCAGGCCTTTACGAGTCCTGCGACTTCGAGTATCAGCACGACCGTGCACTGCAGTGCGAATATCTGGCACAGGGCTTCTACAAGGCCGGCGTAAAGGGCGTTGTACTGCCGGCAGGCGGCCACGCTGTATACATCAACATGGATGAGTTCTTCGACGGCAAGCGCGACCACACCACGTTCGCAGGCACCGGCTTCTCGCTCGAACTGATCCGCCGCTACGGTATCCGTGTATCCGAGCTGGGCGACTTCTCGATGGAGTACGACCTGAAGACTCCCGAGCAGCAGGCTGAGCTGGCAAATGTTGTTCGCTTCGCGATCGACCGCAGCCGCCTGACCAAGGAGCATCTGGATTACGTTATCGCTGCTGTTGCACAGCTGTACAAGGATCGTGCAACGATCCCGAACATGCGCATCGTTTGGGGCCACAAGCTGCCGATGCGTCACTTCCATGCCTTCCTCGAGCCGTATGCTCCGTCCGCTGACCAGATCTGAGATCAGGTT
>NZ_JNJN01000090.1 GCF_000701665.1 Agathobaculum desmolans ATCC 43058
CCTATTATACCTTGTCTGGGACTGAATTTCCACTGCTTTTATGAAGTATGATCCATTAATTCGGACTCACTGGCTTTTAGTTATTCACTCAAAGGTTTCTTTCAGAATATCTATTTCCATCCGCATATCTTGGATTTTTGCTTTCAACTCACCAATTTCCTGCGATGATGCAGCTTTTCCTTCTATCAATTTCCCTCTGCCGCGCTCATTGGGTGGATTCATTAATGCTGCAGCACCTTTCTGGATATATTTACGCCGCCAAGCATAGATACTGGCCGTGCTATATCCTACTTCATTTGATACTGATTGTACAACCTCTCCCAACTCAAAGCAACGATGAAGTATCTGAAGTTTTTGCTCTAGCGTAAGGTACCGGGGATGCTCCTCTGTATTATAGCCTCGAAAGGTAGTCCTTTCTTCCGGCAAAATCCGCTTCCGATTGATCCAGTTATACAGCGTCTGCCTGCGTGCGGGATATCCTAAAACCGTTATCGTCTTTGTTACCGATTTCGTTTCCTCATGAACCTCGAGAGCTTTGCGATATTGTTCATCTGAATACATTCCCAAATCTCCTTTTCTGCATGTATTCAGTCCAACTTTTTGTCCTCACCCCCCTTGTGCGGTGTGTTTCGCAAATGCGGAGGATATGCTTGCGTTTCTCGTCTGTGATCGTGCTGTGTGCCTTCGCTGCCGGCATGGTAAGGGCTTCGGCGGGATCGCAAATGACGATCCAGTCAATATGTGCCTGACAAAATACGCTGTGCATGAGGTCGCACAGCCTGTTTGCCGGGTCTGCCAACTGTCCGGCAATAGAGTTAGGGATTTTCTGCAATCGACAGGAAAGGTATAAAGCCGCCGGAGGAGCGTGGTGGTGGGTAGGTAGGCAACTGGATTTTACAATTAACGATTGAATAATGTTGCAAAAAATAGAATTTTGTGTTTGTTACTATTGTATGGCAGGGGGAACTCTGGTAAAATAATAATACAAAATGAACGAAAGTTATTGGTTGTGGTATATAGACACAGGGGATGAGGCATTTGCAGCTTTCGCATTTGGATCAAAAAGGAAACGCACATATGGTCAATGTAGGCGATAAATCGATCACATCTCGCATGGCGATTGCACAGGCGGAAATATTGATGAAGCCGGAAACCCTTGATATGATATGTCAGGGTACAATGCCCAAAGGGGATGCGTTTGCCTGTGCGCGTATTGCTGGAATTATGGCGGCAAAACGCACGTTTGAATTGATCCCTATGTGCCATCCGCTGCCGATCGAATCGGTTTCGGTTGATTTTAAGATCGAAAAACCGGGACGTGTGTACGTGAAAGCGGCGCTGAAATGCAGTTGGAAAACTGGCATCGAGATGGAGGCTCTAACGGCAGCCAGTGTGGCGGCTTTGACAGTTTATGATATGTGTAAAGCAGTGGATCGGGGAATGAAAATACAGAATATTTGCCTTGTTGAAAAAGCAGGGGGAAAATCCGGGCATTATATCAGAGAAAATATGGATGAATAATGTCTTTGGATTTTGAATTATATTCGAAAATTATGATAACAAGTTGAGCGCTTACGCAGGAATGATGTATGAAAGAGCTGGGTGAAAAGGCGGAAGCTGTGTATAGAAGCTTTATGGCGCGATGCTTTGGGGGAAGCACAGTCACTTTGGTGGGGAGCAGATTTGGCATATGCCAAGTCATACATAGGATACGGATATGGACGATCACTGATGCGCAAACCGGTGTCGCAATTTAGCGCAGCCCATAGGCAAGCATCCAATGACTGCTTGTATTCTATCACTGGGGAAAGGTTATATAAGGGTGGCTGGCATCATGGGTCTATTCGGGTTATAATCACGCAGCGAATCAAATCTTCTATCATGAGCACGCGGCAGAGATACTGCGCGGCTGCGCGCAGCGGTGTGCGCAAAACAGCGCTTGCTATTTTGTGATGTGAATAAAAAAAGCCAGGGCATTGATATGTGATATGATCCTCCTAAAGTAGACCATGGAAAAAACCAAAATCTACTTTAGGAGGATTTTTTATGGGCAAAATAAAATTCACTCCAGAGAA
>NZ_JNJN01000092.1 GCF_000701665.1 Agathobaculum desmolans ATCC 43058
GCGAACGCGAGCACCAGTGCGAGAACCTTTTTCTGATGGCAGGCAAAAGAATAATTTCCGGCGTCAGATGGGTAATAATAGCATATTTGCACAGGAAATGCAACTTTTTCGGAAAAGCGTTTTGCGCGGGTGAAGCGGGCGCCGCCCACCGGTTTTCCGCCAAAGCCCCTCGGCTGTAAGGTAGAAATTTCAGATGCGGAATTGTGCAGAATGAATAAAACACGGTAGTGTCATATTGTCTGCGCACTATGGACAGATCACAGCCCCTGCACGAGGCAGCTTTGTCAAACATACTGGACAGAGAATGCTAAAGGGGAAAGCCAGCCAAAAGGCCTCATAGGAAAGTTGTTGGAGCGGCAGTTATAAACACCAAGCGGCTTGGCAAGATAGTCCAGAGACTAAAAGTGCTGGCAGGAATGGTAGGTCTACATTGCATTCCGCATGGCTTCATACAATTTGCTTTACGCAGACAACATGATTTGATATAATGATCGCAGAAAGAGAGGATGTTTGCTATGTCGCCCGAAAACACAGGTATCAACGCGAATGTAATAAAACAAATTCGAGAGATTGCTGAACAATACGATTTGCATTGGGTGATCCTGTTTGGTTCTCGTGCACGCGGGGATTATAAAGAACGTAGTGATATTGATCTTGCAGTATGTGGCGGGGATGTTCCCTCTTTTGCGGGATAATCCCGAATTCTGTGTAAACTCGTTTATGATGCAGATAGAGTATGATTTATTTGAGGCGGTAGCAGGCTTGTCCAGTTACCGCCTTGCTAACAACATAACGCCGGTGGGGATGGATGTCAAGGACGGCGGAGCTGTTCAGCCAGCCCTTGACATCCTGAACCGGCGGTGTTAGTCGGGCAAACGCTCGGCAGAGTAGATGGCCATCTGGGCGTGGATCAGGCTCCAGTCCTGCCGCCGTCCAGTCCATTTTTTCGTAATATCCATCATGGCCAAATACAGCATTTTCAGCAGGCTGTCATCGGTGGGAAACACCGATTTGGCCTTAGTCACCTTGCGGAGCTGTCGGTTGAAACCCTCAATGGCATTAGTGGTATAGATCAACCTGCGTACCTCCTGGGGATACTTGAAGTAGGTGCTGAGATCAGCCCAGTTGCTTCGCCAGGACTGAGAGATTTTCGGATATTTCTTGTCCCAGCGCTCTGCAAAGAAATCCAGAGCAACCAGCGCAGCCTGCTCATCCACGGCGGCATAGACCGCCTTCAGATCGGCCATAAGGGCCTTCAGGTCCTTGTAGGACACATATTTGCTGGAATTGCGCAGCTGGTGGATGATGCAGTTCTGGATCTCAGTCTGAGGGAACGTGGCGTGAATGGCCGCATCAAACCCCGTCAAATTGTCGGTGCAAGCGATGACAATATCCTCTACACCCCGGTTTTTCAAGCCATTGAGCACAGTTGCCCAGAACTTAGCGCTCTCGTTTTCCCCAACCCACATACCCAGGACATCCTTCCGGCCATCCAGATCGACACCAATGGCAATGTACACGGCTTTCTTTACGATCTGCCCTTCGCTGCGGACATGGTAGTGGATGGCGTCCAGAAAAACCACGGCGTAAATGGACTCCAGGGGACGCTGCTGCCACTCTTTGGCGATGGGCAGGATCTTGTCGGTGATCCGGCTGACGGTGCTGTCTGAGACGGAAATGCCATAGATGTCCTGGATGTGGGCTTCGATATCGCCGGTGGTCATACCCTTGGCGTACATGGACGGGATCTTTTCTTCAATATCCTGACTGATGCTGGTCTGATTCTTTTTTAGTATCTGAGGCTCAAATTCACCTTTCCGGTCTCGGGGAACCGATACATCCACTTCGCCAAAGCTGGTGCGCAGCCTTTTGCTGCTGTGGCCGTTACGGCTGTTGTCTGTGTCCTTGTT
>NZ_JNJN01000093.1 GCF_000701665.1 Agathobaculum desmolans ATCC 43058
CTCACCGAGACTCACTGTGAGTCTCGGTGAGTTCCTCTCATATTCTGGCACACTCTGCGTCCACTTTCAATTCGCCGTCCTATTTGACGCTTACGTATTGGCTCCCATTTTGGCACAATATCTCCAACCACTATTAATTCCGTTATTTAATCTAATTCATGCGGATCCATCCATGTTTGCTTCGATCATAGCCAATGATATGGGTGGATATTCGCTGGCCATGTCTTTGGCGCAGGATCAAGAAATTGGTTTGATGTCTGGGTGTATCACAGCTGCTATGCTTGGATGTACTTTGGTGTTTTCCCTTCCCGTAGGTTTAGGTCTCATTGAAAAAAAGGATCGCTCTTACTTCTTTCAAGGTCTTTTGATTGGATTGATCACGATTCCTGTGGGCAGTATCGCGGGAGGTATTGTAGCAGGGTTTGCACCCGGCAAGGTCATTATCAATAATATCCCGATTATTGTTCTTTCTTTACTGCTCGCGTTAGGGTTGAAATTTGCGCCGGATATGATGAACAAAGGAGCGGGTGCATTTGGAACTTTCGTGGGTTGGATTGCAATTATTGGAATGATGATTGGTTCTTTTACGCATTTGACAGGTATCACGGTTCCGCTGTTTGAAAATTCGGATACGATGATGGCCGGTATGGAGATCGTAGCTTCTATCGTTATTGTGCTGGGCGGTATTCTTCCTGTATTAGAGTTACTTACACGTATTTTGAAAAAAGCATTGGTAGCGTTTGGAAAAATGCTTGGGATTGATGCTGCCGCAGCAGGTGGTTTGATCTTCACTTTAGCCAATTCGGTACCTGTTTATGGTATGATAAAAAATATGGGACCACGCGGAAAGGTTATCAATGTCGCGTGGCTGGTTCCGGCCACTGCAGCTTTGGGAGATCATCTGGGGTTTACCGCTGGTGTACAGCCGGATATGATTACTCCCATGATTGTAGGCAAACTCCTTGCCGGTGTGTGTGCTATTGCAATTGCATGTATTATGACACGCGGATGGAAAAATGATATTGAAAGCGTTTAGTGGAGAGTTCATTGGGTGCGATGCACGGGACAGGTGGTAACAGTCGTGCTTCATGTGAGAAAGCATGATAAGTATTAAGTATTTCGCACATTTCGATGCAGATCATCTATTGATAAGTGCTAAAGTGTAACCATAGATTTTGGATGCAAGTAAAAACGCTGCTATCTGTCCCCTGATATGCTCCCTCTATGAGAGACAGTGAAAAAACAAAACTGTCATCAGGGAGGGAGCATTGTTATGCGCAGAAGAGAAAAGTTAAGCGTAGGAGAGAGGGGTGAGATTGCTCACCGGTGCTACAGAGGAGAAGCGAGCATAAGAGGGCTTTTGTCAACAGGTTACTTATTGTACCATATCAACTTCGTTTTCCGACAATCTATGTTTGGACTACGCCAAACATGGACGAGAAAAAGTTCCTATACAGAAACTTTTTCTCTCTCAAAGTATAAGCCCGTAGGCCTCTGACCTTATTCCGCCGCCGTGCGGCGAAAAAATAAGAGCAAGTCAGGCGCATGGTCCAGACCACCCTCTCTTGGCCTGCGGCCAATTCACCTTGTGTCTTTTATGCATTTGCCCTGCAAATGCTATTTTATGTGTGCAGCTGCGCGTATTGTGAGCACCCACATCGATAAAATACTTTTTCGACAAACCAAAACCCGGCTCATGCTTCAGCATGAACTGAACCAGTAAAAACGGACAGTGACAAAATACCCCCTGATGTAGGAAAATAAGCTACATCAGGGGGTATAGTTATGAGGAAAAGAA
>NZ_JNJN01000094.1 GCF_000701665.1 Agathobaculum desmolans ATCC 43058
AGAAGATCGCAGCGACGATCAACCTGTTCCACAACACCGCCATCAACGGCGACAAGGGCAGCGCGGGCTTTGACGGTCTGGACAAGATGCTTGTCTCCTCGGACGACTTCCTGACAGATCACCGCACACAGATGAACACCTACCGTAAGATGAGGTGACAGCATGCTGGGCAATCCTGATTTGGAACGAAAGTGGCTCGAGATGACCTATGACGGTGTTATGACCGTTATGGGCAGCCGCAAGGCGGTTTCAGTAGAGGATCGTGTGCAGTGGATTTCAGCTTGAAGGTGGGCACTGTTGTGGATACGAAGTATAAGAAACCGCAGCGCGTTGGAGAGGGCACGATTTTTGATGTGCTGGATTCTCCAGCGCTGACCGGTACGCCCACCGCCCCGACCCCGGAAACCGGTGACAGCTCGACTAATATTGCGACGACTGCTTTCGTTTCCGGTGCCGTAGAGAGCGGCAGTGAATATACCAACATGCTGGATAAGCTTGCATACGAGACGCAGCTGCACGGCTACCTCGCCGACCGCATCAGCAGGGGCGGAGGTGTTAAAGGCCGAAGTAGCCCGCCTGCGGGCACAGAACGAGCTGCAGGCGCAGCATCAAACCTTTTTAGAGGATTGCCTGTTAGAGATGGGCAACATCGTTTATGCGTAAGTTTTGGGCGGCCATCGCCCTGAACCTATATTTTATTTTGTCGAAAGGAGAGACGGAAATGATGGCAATGTTATACGCAAGCAAAATCTGCATGGAGGTGGAAAACCCCAAAACCCGGAAGCCGTGGGTATTTGCGGACGTACCGGCGAAGCTGCGCCAGCAGGTGGCGGACATTCTGGTGAATGAATGCAGCCTGCCGGAGCTGGTGCCGGAGGAATTTGGCGGTACGGCGGCGTAAATGTTTTGCATATTTGACCAAAAGCGAACAAAAAGCCGCCCCGGACGGGCGGTAACTGAATAGACAGGGGCGGCGTGTGGTGATATAATATCAGCGGGCGCTGTCGTTCCCAGCGGCGGGCGGTTATAGCCACTCCCTTGTGAAAGGGGGTGATCATGTGTGGATGAGACTGTTACGTTTCATGGTATGCGCAGCTTTTGTGCTTTACATACTGACCATATATGCAAAATGACCGCCCTACCCTTCCAAAAGTAAGCGGTCATTTCACCATTTGCTTTAAGGGCTAAAACCGTCTGCCGGCAGCGCCCCTTTGTATAGCTATTATACCACATGCCCCGCCTGTGTCAAGGCGGGGCTTTGATTTGCCCCGAAGGGGGTGATTTTTATGCCTGATTGACCAAACGGCGTGAAGCGACGCGCCGGATATCCGAAGGGATAGGGAGGAACCAACTATACGGACAGGGCGAAAAGCCCGGACTGCGCCCGCAGGCGCGTCCAGTGAGCAACCGGGCGCAGCCCGGCACTTGGCGAATCGGAAAGGAAGTATATTATGTACAAGAACAACATCTACATCAAGAACCACAA
>NZ_JNJN01000095.1 GCF_000701665.1 Agathobaculum desmolans ATCC 43058
TTGGATCGTACGAATATCGCAGGAAAGATGTTCGGCAATTTGGTCTTGAGATACACCGGCTTTCAAGCGTGCCTGTTGAAGTGGGTTCTCAGGATGCCCTCCACATACTCGGACCGAAATGTTCTTTTTGTTTCATAGTGCTTCCTCCTGTAAATTATAATGGGTGTGTTGCCCTTTCTAATTTTAGAGGAAACAATTGCCGTTTCAAACGGCACAAATGTCGGGTATATCGAAAAATGTAAAAACATGTCGTGCAGCAAGAGAAAACTGGATCTGCAGAAGCAAATCCAGTCAGTCCCTGTTGCCTGCGAAGCACACATCCGGCACGTTCTCCGGCATAAGCTTTGCCGCCCAGTCCGGTGTATCTTTACTCATTCCCGGCGCAGTCTGCAGTACCCATACCAGGTACCGGAATGGGTCCAGCCTGTTCTCCTTCGCTGTTTCAATCATACTGAAGATTACAGCACTGCCATGGGCCCCGTTGGGTGTGTTGGCAAACAGGAAGTTCTTCCGGTCCATTACAAATGGCTTCATACTGCGTTCTGCACGGTTGTTGGAGATCTCCAATCTTCCGTCTTCCAGATACCGGATCAGCCACGGCCACTGCTCATGCAGATAATGCAGAGCCTTTCCCAGCGCGGACTTCGGCGGAGCCTTTTTGGTTTCAGACCATGCCAATAAGGCGTCAAGAACCGGTTTTGCCCGTTCCTGCCGCTGTTTGTATCGTTCTTCTGCCGTTAAACCGGCAAACTCCTTCTCCAATGCAAACAGAATGCTGCAGTACCGTTGTCCTTCCAACGCTGTACTGCCGGCCTGCTCCTGTTTGGGCAGAGAACTCACCGCTTCGTCAAATTTACGCCGCGCATGAGCCCAGCAGCCCACTACGCGGATCTGCTCCGGCAGGCTGTGGTAGCCGGGATATCCATCTGCGTGGAGCCAACCAGTAAAGCCTTCCAGAAACACCTCCGCGTTCTTCGGCTTCCGGTTGGGGCTGTACTCATACAGAACGATGGGATGCTCTGCATCACTACCCGTTCTGTAAAGCCACATGTAACTCTTGCTCTGTGCGGATTTACCCGGCTCTTTGAGTACCTGCAGCGTTGTCTCATCCGCATGCAGAACTTCATGCTGTACCAGTTTTCGGTGAAGTTCTTCATACACCGGCTTCAGCCAGTCTTCCGCCGCACGCAATATCCAGTTGGACATCGTCTGCCGGGACAGTTTCACACCCTGCCGGTTCCATTCCTGCTCCTGTCGGTACAGTGGAGAACCCATTACAAATTTCTGCACCATAATATGGGCAATGGCCTCTGCTGAGGCATAGCTTCCGGAGATGACGGGAATGTCTTTTTCCGTCTTTACC
>NZ_JNJN01000096.1 GCF_000701665.1 Agathobaculum desmolans ATCC 43058
TGAAGTGACCCCAAAAAGTTAGACAATATTTTCAAATAAATACTGTTCAAGCTACTGAAAGGGCTTGTTGTCTGTGTAAGACAGGCGGCAAGCCCTTTAATTTCGCCTTAATTCTTTTGTTATTGTAGTAATCTAAATATTCTATCAGTTCTTGCTTAAAGTGCTCCATGGAGTTAAATTCTTGCAGGTAGAGCAGCTCGCTTTTGAGCAGACCAAAAAAGTTCTCAATCACTGCATTGTCCAAGCAGTTACCTTTGCGGCTCATGCTCTGCCGGATACCCTTGTTTCTGAGCATTTGTTGGTATTGTTTATGCTGGTAATGCCAGCCTTGGTCTGAGTGAAGAATTAAATTCGTATCATCTGGTATTTGTTCAAATGCCTTGTCCAGCATGGAAGTCACCATGCTGAGAACAGGCCGATCTGAGATTGTGTAGCTGACCAGATCACTGCTGCACAAATCAAGAACCGGTGAAAGATACAGCTTTTGTCCAAACAGACTGAATTCCGTTACATCGGTAACCCACTTCTGGTTCGGTCTGTCTGCGTGGAAATTGCGTTGCAGAAGATTAGGTGCAATCCTCCCAACCTCACCTTTGTAAGAACGATATTTTTTCATACGAACACGGCAAACCAAGCCCAACTGCTTCATCAGACGCTGGACCGTCTTGTGGTTCAGATGGATTTTCCGATGGTGCAGTTCTTCTGTAATACGACGATATCCGTATCTACCCCTGTTTTCATGGTAAATAGCTGTGATTTCTGCTTTTGCTGTCTCGTATTTATCGACACGCTTCATTTGCTTTAGATGGTAATAGAAGGTTGCACGAGGCAGTTGAGCGATTACAAGCAGAAGAGATAATGAGAATTCTCGCCTTAGATCTTGGACTACCCGCGTTTTTTCTGCTGGTGTCGCTCTCGCTCCAAAACCAAGGCTTGCAAATTTTTTAAGTAGGCTACCTCTGCACGTAGACGCTGATTTTCTGCAATGAGGTCTTCCTCTACATCCTTGGAAATCTTATGAGGACGGCCTGTAGCTGCTCGACCACGCCGCTCAATATACAAGCCTTCTGGACCTTCGGTCAGATAGATTCGTTCCCAGTCCTGTACTCGCTTGTGGCGGATCCCGAATCTCTCAGCTGTTTCTGTGCAGCTGAGATTTTCTTTCCTCATAGTTTCCACTACCAGTTTCTTGAATTCTGGTGCATATCGTTTTTGTGAAACTCCCTTTGGCATAAAAAATCACCCCATCTGTTAGATAGTATATCATACTGTCTAACAAATGGGGTGCAGTTCA
>NZ_JNJN01000097.1 GCF_000701665.1 Agathobaculum desmolans ATCC 43058
TTTGCTGTAGCCCAACTCGTCATCCAGCTCTGCTTCCAGACTATTCTCCATGAACTCGGTAATGTCTCCTTGAACAGATTCTGGATGTCATCCATGCTGCCGATATTTGCCATCTGCAGCAGCTCACGGATCTTTTCACGGCGGGCGTTTCCTTCCGGGGTTCGATTCTTTCTGGACATATAAAAAACCTCCTGAGTGGTGTCTCTATTCTACACCACTCAGGAGGTTTACACAAAGTTTGGGACGGTCTCTCTTTTGCGCTGGCTGTGGATGAAGAAACAGATACGCTGCTGAAATACGACGTGGTGGATCTGAGTCATCCGATTGATGCGGCGCTTCTGGATAACATTCAGAAAGATGGTATGATGCTTTATGAAAAAATTTGAAAACTTCTGCAAAGCGCTGAACAATCTGGAGGATATTAACAAATATGAGCCACCCTACGATAACGTAGTTCTAACTGGTCTGGTATCTCTGTATCAGATTTGCTTTGAGCAAGCTTGGAAAGCAATGAAGGAATGTATGGAAAACGAAGGTGTTAATACAGCAGTTACCGGGTCTCCGCGCAGCATCATCAAAGAGGCATACCGCCTGCATATGATCGATGATGAATCTGCATGGTTATCTGCATTACAGACGCGGAATATCTATTTATCGCTATTTCATAAGCTCAAGGTCTCCATCGAATGTAATTGGATTTACTAAACAAGAAATAATAAATGAACACAACATCAGCTTTGCTGGGGTTGTGTTCATTTATTATTTTCATCGCCATACGCTTTTGAAGCACTCGCTTAGCGAGTGGTTGGCTTTATACAATCAAACGCTGTTGGCAGCACTTTTGCCTATGCATTATTAAAGAAGAACGATATTACATATTGAGGATATTATTGGAAATAACCATTTCCGAGTAAGACAAATATGCCGTTATTTCGCACTCAACAACATCTAAAGCGGATAAACCGGCATATCAGAAAATCAGCATTTGCCGGTCTGAGTATTCAGATAAGCAAAAGAAAATGATTTAAGGGATAAGCGTCCAAACTGAAGTGACCCCAAAAAGTTAGACAATATTTTCAAATAAATACTGTTCAAGCTACTGAAAGGGCTTGTTGTCTGTGTAAGACAGGCGGC